>JAACEJ010000477.1 GCA_011682565.1 Actinomycetota bacterium
AAAATGTCAACAAAAGAATTTACTTGTAAATTAGAAAAAGATAAGGAATTATTCATGTATGTTCTTACAACAAATGACCGGAAAAAATATTTACAATTCAATAAAAAAAATATAAAGTGGGTTATTGCAATTATTTTGCCATGTTTTATTGCAAAAAATTATCAGCAAAGTCAAAATGTATTATTGAGCGCACAAAAGGCCGATTTACCGGCCTGCCTGAAAGAATGTCCGGTAAAATAGATCAAGTTCTGGTGTCGCGCTTTTTATTTCCTTTCGTGCTATCTTAAGTGCCTGGTGAATTAATGTGATACGATCGATTGTTCCATTTAAAGACAATGCGTTTGAGAAAAGTTTTTGAAAAATAAAATAAACGATAGCCGAACAGCAAATGCGATCTTTTTCCGGGAAAAAATATTTGACTTTACATGCAAAATTATCTATATTTATTGCTTATAAGAGCGAGAGTGGCGAAACTGGTAGACGCGCTAGACTTAGGATCTAGTGTCCAACAGACTTGGGGGTTCGACTCCCCCCTCTCGCACATTACCAGAGGGATGGCCATACAGAGTCGGCGAGCAGTAGCAGTTTTTTACATCTTTATCTGCTCGGCGATTTTTTTATGTCCATGAGTCAGAATTTTACAAAACAGAGGTGCATGAGTTTGGAGTACGCAGTAGAAGAACAAGAGAATGGTCACACTATCGTCCGATTTTCTGTACCATCGGAAGAAATTAAACCCAAGCTGGATGAAAAGTACAAGGCTTATCAACAAAAGGTTAATCTGGAGGGGTTTCGCAAGGGCAAAGTGCCGAAACAGCTATTGAAAAAGATGTACAGCAAAGCAATCAATGGAGAAGTTTTTGAACCCTATTTGAATGAAGCTTGGAAAAAAGTTTTCAAAGAGGATGAATTTGATGTGCTTGGCACACCACAAGTTGAAAATATAAACTTTGATGCCAAAGAAGGCCTGACCTTTAATATTGTTTTTGATACGAATCCGGAAATAGAATTAAAGGGATATGACGGACTTGCCGTTGAGCGAGTGACTTTTGAAGTGAATGATGAGCAGGTTGAGCAGATATTAAAGTCATTTCAGGAACGTAATGCAATGCTTTATTCTGTAGATGGTGAAGCTCAGAAGGGACATATTCTCGATGTGGATTTGCAGGAAGTGGATCGAACAGGCGTTCCTATAATTGGGGAAAAGCAAAAGAATAGCCAGCTCTGGCTTACGGATGACAATCCTGCCACCGAACAACTTTTGGGTGTAAAGGCTGGAGAGGAGCGCAAGGTACGAATTGTAAGCAACAAACCGAAATCCGAGATTATTGAAGAACAAAATCAAGAGTCTGTCCTCGATGTGAACTATCTCGTCAAAGTTTCGAGTGTAAAGGAGAGAAAGTTGCCGGAGCTTAATGACGAATTTGCCAAAGATATGGGTGCCTATGAAACTCTCCACGATTTACAAAACGATATAGAGAATAATCTGAAAAGCCGTGCTGAAACGAAAGGAAAGACTTTGTTTCGACGCGCCCTGGCAGATGAATTCATCAAGCTAAATGACTTTCAAGCCCCGCCGTCAATGGTTGAACATTACCTTGATGAGATGGTTAAAGATCTCAAAGAGCAGAACAAAGGCAAATCTGATTTTGATGAACAAGAGATACGCGGCTATTACAAAGCATCCGCAGTTCGAAATATCAAATGGTATTTGTTGCAAAAAAAGCTCACCGAGGTTGAAGGTATCCATGTAACTGATGAAGAAATCGAAGAAAAAATTCAGGAGATCGAAGCCTCAGGAGATAGCGGTGCAGAGCAAGCAAAGAAAATTCGAGAAAACAGCGAGGAACGTAAGAGTCTGGCAGATATGATGCTGGAAGATAAAATTTATGATTTTCTTGCCTCAAAAGCACAAATTCAGGATGTGAAAAAAAACTGGAACCAAGTCGAGAGTGAAGGGCTGGAAAAAGAGGACGTGGCGGCGGCTCAAGTTGATGCTGGGGGAGAAGAACAGGATTCCGGCGTACCGACGGAAGTGGAGTGAATGACTTTTGAAATTAATGCAAGCGGCGAATTGTTCTAGTTTTCGCTTTTAACTAATTTTGTAAATCTTAAAACAAAGGAGAAATATGGCACTCGTACCAATAGTTGTAGAGCAGACAGGGCGTGGGGAAAGAGCGTATGATATCTTTTCACGACTTTTAAAAGAGAGAATAATTTTCATCGGTCAGACAATCGACGATGTTGTTGCCAGCCTGACGATTGCACAGTTGCTTTTTTTGGAAGCGGAAGATCCCGAAAAGGATGTTTTTATTTATTTAAATACGCCCGGCGGATATGTTTCGGCTGGTTTGGCAATTTATGATACTATACAATATATTAAACCTGATGTAGCTACGATTTGTATGGGGCAGGCGGCAAGCATGGGTGCGCTTCTTTTGGCGTCCGGCGCAAAAGGCAAGCGGTCTGCTTTGCCCAATTCTCGTGTGATGATTCACCAACCTCTCGGCGGTGCCCAGGGGCAAGCAAGCGATATTGAAATTCAGGCAAAAGAAATATTGACCTTGAGATCGAGGTTAAATGATATACTTGTGCATCATACGGGGCAGTCTCTTGAAAAGATTGAAAAAGATACGGATCGAAACTATTTTATGAGTCCGGAAGAGGCAAAAAAATACGGGCTTATCGACGAGATCATGGTGCGGGATGTTCGTGAAGTTAAAGAAAGATCCAAAAAGAAATAATGGATTGTAAACAGAAAAAGTGAGGAAGAACCAGATGGAGAAAAAAGGGAAGGGTAGTCGTCGGCTTGCAATTTGTTCGTTTTGCGGCAAGAACTCAAACCAGGTGGAAACAATAGTAACCGGGCCTGACGTCAGTATTTGCAATGAATGCGTAAAAATAGCGAACAAGATTATTGCCCGCGAAAGTTCCAAAAAACCATTTACCCTCAAAGGAAACGTTCCCACTCCGGAAGATATTTGCAACGAATTAACGCAGTATGTCATAGGCCAGGAACAGGCCAAAAAAACCATTGCCGTTGCCGTTTACAACCATTACAAGCGCATCGATCATCAGGCAGAGGGAGAAAACGATGTTTTGCTTGAAAAAAGCAATGTGCTTCTTATTGGTCCGACCGGTACGGGGAAAACGCTGATCGCACAGACGCTCGCTAATTTTCTGCAAGTTCCGTTCACAATTGCCGATGCAACGACGCTGACTGAAGCCGGTTATGTCGGTGAGGATGTCGAAAATATCCTCGTCCGCCTTTTACAAGCCGCTGATTATAATATTCAGCGTGCCGAACGCGGCATCGTTTATATTGATGAGTTGGATAAAATTGCGCGGAAAAATGGCAATCCCTCCATCACTCGCGATGTTTCCGGTGAAGGTGTGCAGCAGGCTCTTCTCAAAATGCTCGAAGGCACGGTTGCAGCAGTTCCACCAAAGGGCGGACGGAAGCACCCGGAAATGGATTTCATAAATGTTAACACAAAAAACATTCTATTCATTTGCGGCGGCGCCTTTGATGGTTTGGAGGAAATTGTCGCCTCCAGGATCGGGAAAAAAGCTTATGGATTTGGCGCGGATGTGAAGCGAAACAAGTTGGAAAAGGAATCCATCCTCAGGAATGTGGAACCCGAAGACTTGTTGCAGTACGGCCTTATACCGGAAATGATAGGCCGACTGCCTGTACTTTCAACGCTGGATGATCTGGACGACGACGCTCTCATGAAAATATTGACTGAACCCAAAAACGCATTGACGAAACAATATAAGCGCCTCTTTGAACTGGATCAAATTGAATTAACTATTGACGAAGACGCTTTGTGGGAAGTTAT
>JAACEJ010000478.1 GCA_011682565.1 Actinomycetota bacterium
GTTTTTTACTTTTGCAAGCTGAAAAATAGCCAAACTATCTCCGCCCCGGATTTATACCCGTTGGTGGGGTGTGTGGACTTTTTACGAGTTACTCATCGATGAGTAATTCGTAAAAAGTCGAAAAGCATGTCATCACGAGGAGCGGAGCGTGAGTTTACCCCGAATTATCGGGGAAGCGATTTCTAGTAAACTGCACTTTAGCCGACATCCAGATTGCTTCGCTTGCGATGACATTTTGGGACTTTTTATGAGCAACTCATCGATGGCCTTTTTCATTCGCTCAGAACCTTGAAATGAACAGTATCTGCAAGCGCAGAACCGAAAACACCAATTCCATCGCCAGCGATAAAGAATTTGGGTTCGTACAGATTCCCGTCGATATCCTGCACATTATTGTGCGTTAAAAAATATTGTTTGAAATTATTATCTCCTGCATAGAGGATGGCGCGATATTGCCCGTAAAACCAGGTGTCGAGCCAGAGTATCTTTATCGTAGTTATCCCATCCGAGCTACGAGATGTTTGTGCCCAACTCGCCTCGTATTTTAATCGATTCAGAAAATCTTCATCGAGTTCTTTCTTTTCAAGCCCGAACATATTATCCTCGATAAATGTCTCCATCGAAGCTTCCTGCGCAACAATGGAAAGCGCATAAAAATCTGTGCTTGCCGAATGTTTAAAAGAAATAGTGAAAAATTTGAGATCTCCGTTTTCATCTTTCTCGCAGTATTTCAAGGGATCGAGCTGAGAAACGTCCCGGTCGATATGAAAACCGTTCAATGGTACGGTTGTTGTCGAAGATGCCGTTAATTTCTTTCCATCAATCTCTGCGGAAACCGAAAGCCGGTAGCTGTTGCCTTCCTTAATTTCAAGATCGGATTTGCGGTACTCAAATCCAAGTTGACCAAAGTTGAATGTGAGTGGGTAGTTTTTGCCTGCATTTAAATCAGTGATGGAAACATTGGCATCCTTAAGGGGAAAGTCCATGATGTTGATTTTTTCATTCAATGGAAAATTCCGCGAGATGCGAATATTATCGACTTTGTGGTGTGGAAGCACATACCCGTCAATGACTATTTTGGGACTATATGTTTCTTTATCAAGATTAATCACTGCATCGCCGCAGGACAGCAGAAGCACTGCAAATATCAGATAAAATGTTTTTAACTTCATCGCTACCTCTTAAAATCATGAAAAGGGCTAAAACTTGAAATTTATGCCAAGCGTCGGCAATATGGGAAGCATATTCACAGGGTTAATTTCCTGGATGAGCTTATTGTCTTCAATTCTTCGGTCGTAATTAATATACCAGACGTTTTTGCGGTTTCCTGCATTGAAAATTTGTAAATAAGGCGACATCGTCCATTTTCGGTATTTTCGCTCCATTGTGAGACTGATATCGAAACGAGCGTAGGGAGGCAGACGAAAATTATTTCGCGCCGTGGGATAAAGGTTCAGTCCATCGTCATAAAGTTGATCCGGCAAAGGCGCGGAAACATAAATTGAACTGGTTGTCGTTATAGGCTGGCCGGATGCATAAACGAGACCGACTCCCAGCCGCCAGCTTGTACGATCACGATGAATGGTGCGCTGCCGCAATTGGCGCCAGGCATTACGAACATCCATATTGCCAATGAGATTGACTGTTGCAGCGCGGTCGTGTCGGGGAGCAAAAGGGTTGCCGTGATTTATACCGGGCATTTTGTACTCCGTATGTCCAAGGCTTAATGAAGCCCAGCCCGTTAACGTGCCGGTATCTTTGCGCAGGAGAAATTCGAGTCCGTAAGATTTTCCGTTCCCCTGATCGAATAACCCTTTCGAACTTTTATATATTGGATCACCGTTGGTATCAAATTTATCGGGATGGAGATCGGTGTAAAAAAAGTACGAATAGGTGTAAATGTTTTGGTAGTCCTTGTAATAACCTTCCACTTCCATCTGAAAATTTGCAGCCACTTCTTTTTGCAGCCCCAATATGTAATGATGCGCCGTTGATCCCCGATAATTTTTATCAGCGTTTGTCCATATATCCACAATAAAAGTGCGTGGAATTTTATACAGATATTGCTGATATGTCCCGAAAGCGCTTTTCAAATTGAGAGTGCTTGTCAGGCGATATTTGAAAGAGAATCGTGGCGAGAAATTACGATAGTGTGCTGAGGAGCGAAAGTCATTGTAACGTATTCCTCCTTCGATGTCCAGCAATGGAGAAGGGCGCCATGTGCCTTGTACATAAAGCGCCAGGTGTTTGGCCTGATGCTCTACATCCACGGTACCGCCGGGAAATGTTTGTTTCAAAAAGCCGTGCAGATTCTTGTATTCATAGCCGAACTTGAATCCGAGAGCGTTGGAATAAAAATGCTCAAGGTTGCCTTTGAAAGTAAGGTCGCTGATGTCGTTTTTTTCGTTTATCACTTCAAAATCAAAAACCGAATTAAAAGTACTGGCTGTGACCCAAAAATTACTGAAAAGTTTCGGCGAAAAAATATGCGTCCAGCGAACACTTCCTGTTGTATTTCCCCAATCATAGTTCAGTCGGGGTTTTTCGTCGGATTCTGTTTCAAATTTAAAATCAAGGTCGTCCCGGCCAACATAGCTGCTGATGCTTAATTTGTTCGCAGGGCTGAGATCGATAAAAGCCTTTATATGCCCATCGTAAAAATAATAATCTGGAATTTTGTCGATGAACTTGGCCACAGTTTTATCAAAATAAGTCCTGCGAATCGATCCTGAAAGCGAACCGATTTTGCCAAGCGGCATTTGCAGTGTTGTTTTTGCCGACAACAGGCTGATGGATGCTGTGCCTTCAAATTCCTGGCGGTTGCCGTCGAGGTTCGTTACGCTTAAAACAGATGAAAGCCGGCCGCCGTATTCTGCACCAAAACCGCCTTTGGAAATTTCAACGTGTTTGATAGCATCGGTGTTAAAAGTCGAAAACAAGCCGAAAAAATGTTCGGGATTATAAACATCCGCACCGTCGATGAGGTAGAGGTTTTGATCGGGCGTACCACCGCGTACATAAAGTTCCGAAGAGAAATCAGAGATAGCCAGAATACCCGGAAGTGTTTGCAGTGAACGCAACAGATCGGTTTCAGCAATTTGCGGAATACGATTGATTTGCCGCGGATTTAATTTAATTTCAGATATTTCTTTGTTGAAAAGTCGCAAAGAGGTTCTTGAGGAATCGGCGGAAATAACCACCTCCTGGGTTTCTATAACCTTTTCCTCGAGATTAATTTTGAGTTGAATGTGCCCGCCCGGTTTGATCTCAACCTTTTGCTTAAACGTTTTAAATCCGATATAGTGGCAAACAACAATAAAATGGCCGACCGGCACACGGGGAATGGAAAAAAAGCCGCTTGTATTTGTGCTCGAACCGATGTTTGTGTCTTGCAAAAAAACGTTCGCACCGATTAACGCCTCGCCGTTTGCCGCATTGTACACAAAACCGCTCACAGAGCCAAAGGTTGCTGCATGGATGTTTGTCATAAAAAAAAGAAAAACGAGAATGGGGAGAAGAAAATGACGCATAAACTTTCTTTCAAATCATATTGAAAAATATCGAATTATATCAGCCGTTACGAGAAGAGGTTAAAATAGTTACACATTTAAACAAATGCAAAATAAAAATCATTCAAATTGATTTTTAAACTGTGCATTTTATCAAATCGTCATTAATAAATGGAATCTTAAATTGCTATTTTGCTCACCCATAAGTTAATTCTCCGCCTTGTAACACATCACTTACAGGTGGAAAACCTCTGAGGTTTGGAGCGCTTAACCCACCGGTGGGTGAGATACTATTACTCCGCCTTTGAAAAATGTCCTT
>JAACEJ010000479.1 GCA_011682565.1 Actinomycetota bacterium
AACACTCAGCCCGGTGAATTTCATCCATGTCGTTTTTTGTATAGTTTGAATATAAAAGTATTGCCGCTACCATTGTTCGATTCCAGCCAAATTTTTCCTCTATGCAAATCGATTATTTTTTTAACTACTGCCAGGCGTGACCTGTCGAGAGAACCATTGGATCCCGCCGGAAATATCTCAAAAATACTTTTTCGCTGCTTGCCTGGGATGGGTGCGCCGTTGTCTTTTACATAAAATTCAAAAAACCAGGAATATTCTTTACAGCCAATTTTGATGGTTGGATTTTCTGTCTTTTCAGTGGCTTTAACTGCGTTTATGATGAGATTAAAAAATACCCGTTTCATACCTTCATAGTCTGCGCTTATTCGGGGAAGTTTTTCGCCGTAAATGATTTTGATATGGTTTTCCGATAGCAATCCCGGAATCGACTTTAAGATGTATCCAACCAGATCAACAGAATTAAATTCCTGAAATTTCAATTTTTGAAAACTGATGCGGGCAAGTTCGACAAGATCATTGGTCTGTCCATCCATTTGATGCAGATTGAATGACATTTTATCAATATACTCCAGCGCCTTTTGCGGAAAGATAGTGGAAAAATCTTTTTTAAGAAGAACCGTCAGGTTTTGTGCCTTTTCGACCGGTGTTTTCAATTCTTTAGCAGTTGTGTGAACAAATTTTTGAAGGTCATTGCCCTTTTTGCTGACGTTATGCGCCGGTTTCCCTTTTGTGAAAGCATTTTGTGTGAGATTGATAATTGTTTTAACAAGCTGTATGTCATGGGTTTTGGATATGCGCGGCTGATTGATTACGATGACAACGACCGCAAAAAGTTGCCGCTTGTGCAAAACAGGAGCGATGATTGAAGGCTTGAAATTCTTAAATTGTTCCATGGCCAACTTTTTATCCATGAATCTTTTGAGAAACTGTTCGGGTGACTCGATCAACCAGGGCTGCCTGATTGCCAAAAGCTGCCGTGTAATTTTTTTGATATGGCTCTCTGTAAAAGTTATTAGCAAGGATTTGGACATCCATGGGAAAAGATTGGCTACAAAGTTATCATCCGTGGTTTTAGCGATTCGACAATCCAGTGGAGTTAACAGGCTTTTTATGGCGCGGCAGCTTTTTTTTAGCACGTCGTTCAGATTCGGGCTCTGAACAAATGAATCGCTAACACGAGAAATGGCTACGATTTCATGGTCCCTGTTTTTCAGCCCGTTTAATAATCGTTTGTGGTCGATGCCAAGTGCCACTTGTGCGGCGATCTTTTCCAGAAATTCATTTTCTTTTTCAGTGAAGGGGTTTTCCCTTACACTGCCCAATGTGCACGTTCCGAGATAATTCTTTCCACAGAGCAAAAAAGCGCTGGCATGGCTTTTTATCGAAAAAGGCGTTTTTTGCGATTTTAAAGAATCACCTTTTGAATTTTCCGGCGGAGCGTAGAGCCATCCCAAATTTGAGTTTTTAATTTGTTCCCATTTCCAGTTTTTGCCGAGAATTTGCCGGACGTCCTGGTCAGCTAAATCGTAAAATTGGGTGTTTACGCCTCGTTCATCAAACAACGTGACTGAAAAATAGTCAAATTTAATGATGTGATGTATCTCGATGGCTGCCGTGCTCAGCAGACTTTTCAGATTAAAATTATTGTTACAGGCTTTTGCTATTTTGGCACTGATGTCGATTTGCTGCAAAGAACTTTCAGGAGGAGCAACGGTTTGATTTTCTGAAGGCAATGCAGAATCGGGGCTTGTATAGGGTAAAAATGTAATCAATACTGTTTGCGGTCCAGGCCCTTCCAGTTCAGCAAAATGAGCTGATCGGGGCGAGGTTTCACCCTTGGCGTTTTCTACAATAACCTTGTAGGTATTCGCAATAAAACTGTCTGCCAAGGCAGGCTGACTTTCAATGTGGCAGATTTGTGAAAAAGCTGTAGAAAATAGTTTTTCACGGTCGTATGAGAAAATATCCGTCATCTTTTGATTGACTTCACAGATGACATCTTTGTTCATATCGACAATTGCCGCGGGCAAGGGCATCGACTCGAGAATTGAAATATATTTTTTCTGCCACACCCGGGAAAATTCTTGAATTTGCTGAGATCGATTTTTACTTTCCGCTCTTTCCAGTGAAACGGCCAGCATGCTCACCGTAAATTCTACTATTTGAATTTCTTCTTTTGAAAACGGAATTTCTTTTTGTCTGGCCAGGTATAAACATCCGTACGTGATATCAGGAGAAATGAGCGGCACAAAAAGTTCGGATTTTGCAGAGGGAAGCACCGGATTTTTGTGGGCTATGCGACTGGTACTTTGCTTGTCGATGAGAATGTGTTTGATAATTGGATCATCATAGGAAATGTCCAGGCTTCCGGATTCCGGTTGGGAAAAGTTGAACGCTTTGGGGGCGGTAAGACAATCCTGCTCTTTCTCATCGACAAAAAGCAGGATGCGGTCGCATTCTATCAGTTTCTGAATCGTCTCTTTCACCTGCCCAAGAACGTGCAAAGAATCAGACAGGAGAGCCGAACTTTTTAAAAAATCATACAGAACATCGAATTTTTTATTATCGAATGAATTCATGGAAAGATTTTAGAATCAATACGAAGCCTTGAATGGTTTTGCTTTGCAATTTGAAGCTGAATTGTGAAAGGAGTTGTTAACCAAGTTTTTGGCTTCTTCCAGGACAGTGTGAAGCGCTTCCTGCAAATCCATTGTTGTGGCGGCACCTGAAGCAAATTTATGCCCACCGCCGCCAAATTTATTCGCCAATCCGTTTATGGCAATGCGTCCTTTTGAGCGAAAACTGATTTTGGCTTTGCCGTCTTTTGTTTCCGTGAACATCAAGCTGACTTCCACTCCCTCGATGCTGCGCGGCAGTTCGGAAAAACCTTCGGTCTCCCATAATTCGGCGCCGGTTTTCTGCAAAAGCTCCTGGGTGAGAACAAACCACACCAGTCGGTCGTTGCATTCAAAATGCAAGTTCGCCAGTAAATTTCCCATGAGAATGGAACGGTTCTTTGAATTGGTTTCATAAACGCATTCATAAATTTTACAAAATTCTGCGCCGCGCCGCAAAAGATCGGCAGTGACTTGATGGGTCGTCGGCGTCGTATTAGAGAATCGAAAGGAACCGGTGTCGGTCAGGATGCAGGTGTACAGCGCGTTTACGATTTGCTGATCCATTTCCACCGGACTGTTGGTAATCAAATCGTACAGTAATTCACCGGTCGATGAAGCCGTTTGATCGGAAACAACGGCTTTTCCCATATCGTCCGAAGGAATATGATGATCGATACAGGCTACGGGTAAATTAAAACGGCGAATGGCCTCTCCGACTTTTCTTAACCGTGCCCAGTCACTGATATCGACAATTATGGCACCATCTGTGGAGCGGATCAGCTCGTCATGCTCTTGCCCGGCATAAGTTTGTATTTCATTATTTTCGTCTAAAAATTGGAAAAATTTGGGTATGATATCGCAATTTATGAGAACAGCTTCTTTTCCGCTTTTGCGTAGGAATCCGGCCAGGGCAATTTGGCTGCCGAGCGCATCACCATCCGGATGGGCGTGCGTCGTAATGAGAAGGCGTTTTTTGTCTTCCAGAAAATTTGTTATCGCATCCCAATTTCGCTTGGTTGTCATTTTCTTCCCTTAATAACGGTGTGTTCCACTTTTACATTACCCACAGAATCTTGCGCTTTTATCGAAATGGATACGTCACCTTTAATCTTTTGTGGTATGGTTATTTCAAAGTCTTCACTTTTAGAATCACTGATTCCGTCTATTGGGTAAACCAGCAGCCACTTG
>JAACEJ010000480.1 GCA_011682565.1 Actinomycetota bacterium
CACCTCCTTCTTAAAATTATATAAATTTTTCGTCACCAATAATAAAAATTTGCCGGGCCTCCAACACCGTATATATGACATGCCATTTGCGGTTTAAGATCTGCCCACTTTCTTTTCTTAGCGCTGAAGTCACCATACAAAACGTTAATACCACCAATCCTGGTACTGTGGTTGAGGGCTACTCCCCCGCTGTAACTCACGTTCCACTTCGCTCTTGCCCATTTATAGTCAAGTGCGTCCTGCGTGGTGCGTAGTGGAATATGACAGAGATCGGAAACGATGGCCTTGCTGCCGCTTAGGTCGGACATGCTGCTTACCCTTTTGTTACCTTCAAAATACTCCAGCCTTTCCGGCACTTGCTTACCAGTTCCATCGATCGGTACCCAATTCAACGTCCATTCATATCCGATGGCGGCGAATTTAGCTTTACCCTCAATATAGCTGTTCCATCCACCATATTCGGCCATCGACACACGCTTTGGCCAAAGAGAATCGGGATTATCTATTTGATTTGATCTGCCGCTTCCTTTCATGGAAACATAGCAATACAGAATATCAGGGTCAGTTATATACGGCTCTAATCGCTTAAGCAAATTGTCGCAACCAGGTTGGAGGTAAAGGTATCGATCAACGATAAAATTGGGTGTAAAATCCGTATGTTTCGGAAAGCGACCATCCCAATCGGCCGCATAGATTCCAATAATCAGACTCTGCTGGTGGAGATTATTCAGACAGCTTATCTCCCGCGCCTGGTCGCGAGCCTTTTGCAAAGACGGCATAAGAATCGCGAGTAACAGAGCGATAATGGATATGACCACTAAAAGCTCAACTAAAGTGAAAGCGGGACTTTTACCTAACCACCCTTTTTTCTTATTCTCTAATTTCACTCTATATCATCCTTACTTTTATAAAAATTCAAGAAGAATCTATAATCGTTTTGATTTTCGAGGATAAACGCAGCTATACCCCGGATCAAATTTCGCCTCCAGTACCACATCTCTGGTTGCCACATGTCCCTGAAGTAAATCCAGCATCAATTGGCAGGCACGTTTGCCCATTTCATATCCGGGAACCTTAACTCCGCCGATCAAAAAGCCACTTTGGGGCGAATCGGAAGTATTAAAACAAAGAACACTGACATCTTCAGGGATTCGCACACCGCGAAACCTGATGGCATCACACATTATCATCGGCGCTGTATCAATGAAGCAGAAAAAAGCGGTTGGAGGCTCCGGCAAATCCAATACGGCATCCACGTTTTCTCTCACACTTTTTACAAGGTCAATTTCACCTTTGTTATTACCTTTACAAATTTTTACTAAATGCGGGTCAAATACAATATTATGCTCTTTCAACGCCTGGCGATAAGCAACAAGCTTCTCGCTAAGATCAAACAATTGCTCGCTGCCGCTGATAACAGCTATGCGTTTATGCCCCAGGCCTACCAGATGACTGATGGCTTTTTTCACCACTTCGTGATAATTAATCCGCACCACCGGGAAATCCAGACTCGGTATTTTCCTGTCCACTAATACCGTTGGCATCTTAATACTCGCAAGGATCTGTAGCTCTCTTTCACTCGTCGTCTGGTCGATAATGATTTCGCCCGCAAAACGACCTTCCCTGGCAAACCTGATATACTCCGCCTCCTCATATCGTTTACAGGCAGTACGTGCAAAAGCCAGATTAAGACCTTCGTCATCGCTCATATCAGCTATGCCACTCATAATGGAACCGATATAGGGTGCGGACAAATGCAGCATATCGAATATAGTCACCCCTACAACGTCTGAACGGCCGGTCGATAACATTTTTGCCGACGCATTAGGTGCGTACCCCAATTCCCTGGCAACCATTTGAACTTTCCTGCGTGTCGGCTCAGATATTCTTCGATGATTCCGCATCGCCAAAGACACGGTGGCCGTGCTGACATTAGCTCTTTTCGCAACTTCTCTTACAGAAACAACCATTTTGTACTCTCATATAGCAAGTAATATCAAGTCAATCGTTTAACTACTACTACCTGATTTAACCATAACCCAGGATTTATGTCAAGTATAATTTGCCAAAAAGTGTAAATAGTTAAAAAATGTTATCATTCCATATACCGGTATTCCATGGTTTTCTAAAACATAAAATAAAAATAATATCACATAACACCTTATATATAAGGATGTTATATGAATGTTTTATTAACGAAACGAGATTTGTATTGACAACTCATTCTATGATACATATAAATCCCCCGGAAAGAATGTTAATTACGAGCGAGTATATCGGTTAACTATGGCCTCGGATTATGACCACCCTCATAACAACATAGTACGTAAAAAGGGGGTAAACCAAAAAGTATGAAGGTTACAAAATCAGATGAAACTAAAATATCAGAAGTACATTGATTCGGTTTTGGGGGGCTGGATTGGTAAATCAATTGGGGGAACCGTTGGAATCCAGTTTGAAGGCCATAAAAAGTGGATTGAAATCGACTCTGACAAAATGTTTCCGGCAGAAATCCCTGCGAATGATGATTTAGTCCTGCAGGTGCTTTGGCTGAAAGTACTGGAGGAAAAAGGTCCTGCTCTTACATCAGAAGATCTTGCGGATGCGTGGCTGGAACTATGCTGGTACACCTGTAATGAATACGGCATATTTCTCAAAAACAGACGGTTAGGGCTCATCCCGCCGGTAACAGGCAGCTATGACAATCACTTCTGGGAATCAGGTATGGGCTGTCCAATACGGTCTGAGATATGGGGTTATGTTTTTCCGGGAGCGCCGGATATAGCTGCATCTTATGCGGAGAAAGATGGATTACTTGACCATACCGGCCAGTCGGTGGGCGCCGAAAAAATGTTTGCCGCTATGGCGTCTATGGCTTTTATGGTATCTGATACCAGACAACTGGCGGAAATGTTTCTGCATTATCTGCCTGCCGGCACAGTCATCGAACGACTCACTCGTGAAACATTCCGCTGTTATGACAATGGCCTGAGTTTGCGGGAAGCCAGAGAACGGCTGCTGGTACTTGGGGGACATCCTGAAGCATGCGATTCTCAAATCAATGTACCGTTTACGTTTCTCGGTTTACTGTATGGCGAGAACGATCTGCAAAAAACCCTGCTGGCGGCATTGAGTTGTGGCTACGATACTGACTGTACTATGGCAACTGCGGGAGCCTTAATCGGACAAATTTTAGGGGCCAGTCGCATTCCTGAGGAATTAAAAGAGCCTATCGGTGATAAACTTGTTATGGATATCCAGTATCAGCGAAAGGAAAATACGCTTACTTCGCTGGCCAGGGATACCGCTCGTGTGGGGGTGCTCCTTGCGAAACAGTGCAATACCGGCGTAGAGATTGATGATGCCGCGGAATTAACTTTACCTCCTGACAGCTGGAAGATACCAGAAACGGAGTTGACTATTGAATACGACAAGTTGCCGGCCACTGGCCCCGGCCAACCCGTAAAGGTCATCGTCAAGGTTCGTGGTGAAGTTTCCCCCGGTACATCACTAAAGATTAATGCCCCCAAAGGCTGGAGCGTAATGCCCGAAAGTATATCTGTTAAACCACATATCCGTGATATTCCCGTTATTTTATGCCCCGGCGGAGACTTGCGGCAACTACCCCAGCGTAACATATTCACTGTAACTCTGGCCGGGACGGAAAAGATAAAGAAAAGTTTCGGCATAGCCGGAGCGGCCTTATGGAAGTTCCTGGGAGTTTATTTTGACACGAAAGAACCGGTGCTGCCTGAAAACATTGAGAATAATTCCAGAACAGTTATGAATCGGCCCTACA
>JAACEJ010000481.1 GCA_011682565.1 Actinomycetota bacterium
TTTTCGCTGACAGCCTGTTCAAGTGAAACGACTCGAAAAAATTTATGCAAAAGCCCTATTTGTCGTTGAAACTCATCTACAGAAATGGCATCCATCGCAAAAGGACTTGCCCCGGGTAGGACACGATGGTAGACAAAGATTTGAAAAGGAAAACATGTCCTTTTCTCCAAAGGCTTTTTAAACCTGCGAACAATATGATAGTTTGAAAACAGTTTTCTGATCTGTTTTCCTAACCGCGGCTGTTTGGCAAAAGCACCTGTAGAGCCTAAAATGTAACTTTTCAGGGATTTCAATGATTGACTCGTTTAAATTCATTTCATGAGCAGTAACTTTTTATTGTATAAAGTTTTTTTTTCTCCCTCAATCCGTGTAATAATCAATCGATAAAAATATACTCCGCTGGCCCAATCACCTGCATTCCATTTCACACGATGTATCCCCGCGGTAAGATTACCAGAGACAAGTGTCTCAATTTCTTTCCCGGTAACAGAATATATTTTCACGGTAGCAAATGTTGCATTCGACAGATTAAATTCAATTGTTGTTTCCGCATTAAAAGGATTTGGATAATTTTGCCGCAAATTGAACGATTCCGGTTGTTTTGTTTTACCTCTTTGCAAAGTGAGCGGTGAATCTGCCGAAAAAGGTCCGGCTGCAAAATTACCGAGGATTTCATTCTCAGTCAATGCCCGCGAGTACACGGCTACGAGATGAAATTCACCCAGCCATTTGCGCCCGCCGTTCAATTCATTTGCCAGGGCAAATCGAAAGTCAGACCAGTTGGCAAAAGAGCCGGATATATCGCTGCTGTTGGAAACTTGTTTTCCGTTAATAAAAATTCGTGCACTACCTTGAGATGATCGCGTGTAAACAAGATGGGTGAGCTGAGGTAAAACTACTGCATTTGCTCTTAAAGCCGGATTCATCCCGTTTTCGCCTGTAGTTGTTGTGCGCAGGCGGGTTTCGTAACTGCTGCTCTCCTGCCCAAGGGTAAAATCGCGGTGATAAGCATCTGATGAAAGGGTAACAATGCGTGCCGGCCCGGACTGGTTGAGAGAAGCGGGGCGAACCCAGGCCTCAATTGTTACTTCTTTACTCGCCTTGCACGCTTCTACGATTTTTGTCGCTGCTCCGGAAGATGCGATCGTTGTCGCACCATTAATTTTCAAAAAACCATCCCCCCACTTTACAGCCGCGGGGTTTTCGATTTGAATATCCATCGCAACGCCGACACCGGAAACATCTTTGATGATCGTGCCTTTGTTTTCTGTGAACGTGTAAAGAACGATGAGATCATTTTGCGCCCGTTTTTTAACGGAGAACATAAACTTGCTGTTTGCGGCAATAGTGTTTGGTGAAGCTGCCAAATCTTTTATACCGTTGACCGTTAATGTGTAATTGATATCAGGGATTAAATCAGATGTTATCAGGATGACGGTTTTCCCGTCTTGGCTGAGTGAAGCGTTTGAAATTAAAATTTGATGATCGATCGCATAATGTGCAATATTTTCTGCCGAAGCTTTTTCTATGCCTTCCGAAAATCGCACAATAACCCTGGCAGGACTAAGATAAGCCACAGCATTTTCGATTTTCGGAGAAATCAGATCCTGCTCGATGATAAAATCAGCACTGTTAATACTGCTGACGAGTCCGTTAGAAACCGCAATGGCTTTAACCATTGTTTTGTTCGTTAACTGGAAGGAATGCGTGTATAAAGTTGATGCCTGACTGGGGGTGCTTCCGTCTAATGTGAAATATATCGAAGCGCCGCTGCTTGGTGTCGACAGAGTCACTTGAACCGAACCGGAGAACTTGCCGCCGGGAGGGTTAATGACAGGCGGCACAAGACCATATCCCGGGTTTAAGGTGCGCGGCACAATTGCGAATTGGGGAGATGAAGAATAATCTTGTTTTGGCGATCTGGTTTCATACTTCATCCACGCTTCGGCGCCGCCTTCGATACCTGCATCAGCAACCATGGCAATAGCCGGCTGCAGGTTTGCACCGAATCCCGTGGCACTTTCCGGATAGCCGGACATTTCCAGGCCCCGGCAATCTGAGCTGAAATTGGCATTGTCGAGTTGTGCAAAGGTTTTAAAAATCCCGTTTGCTTTTGTGCCGATCTGAATATCGTATTCCGAAGCATGTAACCAGCAATAATCAGGATCGATGAGACGACCGAGAACAAAAGCTGACTTCCAGCGAAGCAACGGCAAAGCATTAGCAAATCCCAGGTGGACAAGATAACCTGTTGTCCATGTAAAAAAATCATCTTCCCAGGGCGGGAGCATGTAAGGCTCTGCAACAATATAATTGCCCTCAGCCAGGAGTCCCAATTTATTCACATCAGGGTTTTGCACTGTCTCTTCGAGATAGGTCTCGATGTTATTATTCAGGCGCTCGACAAAATAGTGCTTTAAGGGATGATCGTCCGGTGTTATATAAGCAACTTGTCCCAGAGTGCGGAGCGACCAGGCTTGTGCCCGGACTTGACCCCATCTCAACAGGCCTTTTTCAAAAGCCCGATACTCCGGATTTGCCCTCAACATATTCCAGTTAGCCCAGAATTGTAATTCTTCAAGATAATAATAATCTCCGGTCACCACATACGGAAGATATGCCAAAGAAGGCTGATGAGCGTCATCCGGCATATATTTCTGCAGGCTGTTACTCACAGACGGAAAAGCATCGTGACGACCCGTTCGCGGGTTATACGTTCCCTCATAATTTCCGAGCAGAGTCATGTAGGGATGATCATCCAACGAAACAGGTAAATCAGTGGTTTTATCACGATAATGAACTTGATAACTACCGGCAGCGTCACCATTCATCAAGATATTCCCTTTTGCGCGCGGGTCCATCGTCAATAAATACAATGCAGCCCAGCGCGGAAGAGGCCCGATGCCGTCCTGTGCGCCTGTCTGCGGCATGTATTCACTAATGTTCCCGTTGCTCATCGGCTCAAAATTGTTATTCATGTTTGCAAGCGCAGCCTGAGAAACAGATATTTTCCGATCATACGTCGGTACCGAACGTGTGGAAAAGAGATACTCGATATTATGTTTAACATCTATGTCTGGTTCTTCACCCCACCAAAATACTTTGCGCCACCTGGCATGGTGGGTATGCGCCAGCCCGAATTTTGTATAAATAATTTTCCCTGCAACAGAGATACTGACATCATAAGTAAATCCGCTTGGATTGGGTTCGTAAGCCCAATCGTTCTCGATGATCACCGATGTTCTGACCCTGTCCATGCCTTTGTAAGCGCGAACATTAAAGCGCGCTGTAAGGTGTGAATGCGGTTGGTCATTATCGTCCAAAACCGGCGTTTGCAGCAGCCATTCAGTAACGAGTCCACCGGAAAGCCATTTCTGTGCCGTTCCGTTTGTGGCCACATTTTGCAAAAGTTCTTTGGCAGATGCGCGATAATTTTGACCGCCGACATTCAGATTAACGACAACATCATAACTTGTAGCCAGAAGGTCAGCTATTGTGAGAGGTGAAGAATTTGGATTTACCGATGTTGTTGTCAGGAGAATATTTTCGGTTTTATCCGTCTCGGTTTGGGGGATAAAAACCGTGATAATCCCGTGCCGCAGCGATCCGTCGGCATGCCTGGCTTTTTCATCAACTTGCGTATCATATTTTACACCGTCGGCAGAGACAGCCTGTAAATATATGCCCGCCGGAACATCGCCGCGTACAAACACCTGACCAAAAGTAACGGGCACATTCACCTTTGTCTGGTGCATTTGTTCGACAACTTGAAAATCGGTAACAACAGAA
>JAACEJ010000482.1 GCA_011682565.1 Actinomycetota bacterium
AGTTATATTTTGAGCTGTCAAAGATGAATTAGAAAATTTCCATTTGAAGCATTTCCCCGACAAGATTCTTTCAGAAAAACACGTTGGGTTGGTATTTCATTTTTTCGTATTGCCCCCGGATGCCGCGTCAGCGGCTCCGGGTGTCAAAGGCTAAAAATGCGCGCGTGTCTATGACATCCGGTGCCCCTTCGGTCAACCGGAGTCTTTTTTCTTCTCCGTCCCAAGCTGCCGCTTTGGACGGAAGTAACTCTGGAAGCTCTGCTTCTGCAAATGTCATTTTTTAAAATCGAGGAAAATAAACCATGAAAAATCGTCGTGAATTTCTCAAAACAGTGGGGCTGGGAGCTTGTGCTGCTGCTGTTCCCGTATTGTTGGCAGGTTGCCAAAAGAAAAAAAACAAACCCAATTTCGTTTTTATCCTCGTGGATGACCTGGGCTGGAAGGATGTGGGATTTATGGGCAGTACATTTTACGAAACGCCGCATATCGATAAACTGGCCTCGCAGGGCATGATGTTCACCAACGCCTATGCCGCGGCCTCGGTTTGTTCTCCCACGCGCGCCAGCATCATGTCCGGCAAATACCCGGCACGTCTGGATATTACCAACTGGATCGGCGGCAAACAAAAGGGGAAACTTTTACCCGCGCAATACAAACATCAACTGCCCCTGGAAGAAGTGACGATTGCCGAAGCTTTCAAGCAGGCCGGTTACAAAACGTGTTTCATCGGCAAATGGCATTTGGGCGACAAACCGTATTTTCCCGAGAAACAGGGTTTCGATATCAACATCGGCGGACACGCGGCCGGACAACCGGGCTCTTATTTCTATCCCTATAAAAACAAACGCAGCTCCTATTTTGATGTCCCCGGCCTGGAAAACGGTAAAGCAGGTGAATACCTCACCGATCGTCTCACGGACGAATCGCTTAAATTTCTCGACAAAAATAAAGACAAGCCGTTTTTGCTGTTCCTGTCGCATTATGCGGTGCACACACCGCTGCAATCTAAAAAAGAACTGACTGAAAAGTATCGCGCAAAAGCGAAAGCTCTGCCGCAAAACAGCGGCAACGAGTGGCTGCCGGAGCGGGACTCGTTTACCCGCCAGCGCCAGGATCAGCCGGTTTACGCCGGTATGGTACAGAGTACAGACGAGAGCGTTGGGCGGGTGGTGCAGAAACTGGATGATCTGGGTCTGACAAAAAATACGATTGTCATTTTCATGTCCGATAACGGCGGCCTGAGCACCCTGTACAAAAGAAAGTCCGGGCCGACGTCAAACCTTCCTCTGCGCGCCGGAAAGGGCTGGCTGTACGAAGGCGGCATCCGTGAACCCATGATTGTCAAATGGCCGGGTGTCGTCCGGCCCGGAACAGAGTGCGATGTGCCGGTCGTCAGCACGGATTTTTATCCCACAATGCTGCAAATGGCGGGACTGCCGCTGAAACCGGAGCAGCATCGGGACGGTCTGAGTCTGCTCCCTTTACTGAAACAGGAAGGAGGCCTGAATCGAAAGGCGCTGTTCTGGCATTTCCCGCATTACCACGGTTCCGGCAACAAACCGTCCGGCGCGGTGCGTGCCGGTGATTACAAACTCATCGAATGGTTCGAGGACGGGAAAATCGAGCTTTATAATTTAAAAGATGATCTCGGCGAGAAATACGATCTGGCGCAAAAAATGCCGGAAAAGGCGGAAGAACTGAAACAGATGTTGCATGAGTGGCGCAAAAAAGTCGATGCCAAAATGCCCAGGCCCAATCCCGATTGGAAAGGAGAGAAAAAAAAATGATACGAAAATTACTGCCTGTTGCAAGAATAATGACTTGCGCTGTGCTGGTCATTTTTGCCAACACAACAACAGCAGTATCTTCCGAAAAAGCTGATCAGCAGATGTTTCGGCTGGAAAATAACCGGGTCACTTTTTCGGTAATTATTTCAAATGGCATGCTCGTTTCCGACCGCTTGCAATCTCGGCCGGAATGGAGTGCCCGGTTTCACGGTCAGAGCGTTTCCCTGCAAACCGATGCCGATTTCAGCCTGGATGTTATGTGGACGGGATGGCGCGCTCCTGGAAAAATCAACAATGCGGAAAATCCCGTTCAGTTTACAAAGAATAATTTCAGGCTGACAAGCGGGAAATATCGGCAGCTTAAAGACGATACAAAAGAGCTACGGCTTTTATTTCAGGGAAAGAATAATCCGTTCCAGTTAAAAATGACATATCAACTCCATGCCGATGAATTTTTTATCAGACGAAAAATTGCCGTTCGCGATACCGTGAAAGAACTGCATTTTTTGCGCAGCATTTCAGCTCGCTGTGGTGAAATAAACAATGTTCGCAAAATCATCAAAGCCGGCGGATTCGGGCAGCCCGTCGCTTTTTTGACCGGCAGCGGCGGCGGATTTTTCGGCCTGGAATATCCCACCTCCAACAATTCACTGGCGCAGTCGTCGGGGAAAGAAACGATGTTGGCGTGCAGTCAGGTCATCGGTCATAAAATAACGGACAAGTGGCGCGAAAGTGATTGGGTGGTTGAAGCCGTTACGCCGAATCGTTTTGTGAAAAACTGGTTTTTCAAATACATTGATCGAATGCGTGTTGCACTGATTCGGCCTTACACTCTTTACAATAGCTGGTATGATTTGCGCGCCCCCGAAATCGTACAAGATTCTTTGCGTGTGCTGAATGAAAAAAATATCAAAAGAATCATTGGCTTGTTTCGTCGGAACATGATCGAGAAA
Source organism: Actinomycetota bacterium (assembly GCA_011682565.1). Taxonomy (GTDB): domain Bacteria; phylum Zhuqueibacterota; class Zhuqueibacteria; order Residuimicrobiales; family Krinioviventaceae; genus Hydrothermomicrobium. The sequence continues at coordinate 2,741 of JAACEJ010000482.1, forward strand.
TATGATATTCATCTGGATGCGTTTGTCCTCGATGACGGCTGGGACATTTACAAAAGCGATTGGGTGCTGCGGCCTGATGCGTTTCCCAATGGCCTGAAACCCATTGCCGATGAACTGGCAAAGGACGGCACCGATCTGGGAATCTGGTTCGGTCCCATCGGCGGTTATTCCCACCGTGACTGGCGTGTCGGCTGGATGAAGCAGCATGGTTACGAAACCGTCGGCGATGAAATGTGCCTGGCCGGGAAAAAGTACAGTCAGCTTTTCATAAAGCGGGTCGTTGATTTTGTTGAAAAAGCGGACGTGGGTTATTTTAAATGGGACGGCATTCAGTTTTCATGCAGTGAAGCGAATCACGGCCATCCTGTCGGCATTTATTCGCGCCGCGCGGTTATGGATACGGTCATTCAGCTTTGCCGGGCCGTTCGCGCAAAAAATCCGAACGTTTACCTCAACATCACTTCGGGAACGTGGCTTAGTCCCTGGTGGCTGAAATACAGCAACCAAATCTGGATGCAGGGAAGGGATTTCGGCTATGCCGATGTTCCCTCCATCAGCCGTCGCGACCGCGCCATCACTTTTCGCGATTTTAATTTGTATGATGATTTGCAAAGAAATGATTTTTGGTTTCCCATTGCTAATCTCATGACGGTCGGGATTATTAAAGGCAATTTACGAATGCTGGGCGGCGAGCAGGAGCCGCTGGATAAATTCACCGATAATGCCCTGCTCAATTTTGCTCGCGGGATTTCCATGTGGGAGTTGTACATTTCGCCCGATCTGCTCGATGCCGGTGAGTGGAAAGCCATTTCCAAATCCATCCGGTGGGCCAAAGACCGCTTTCCGATTCTTAAAACCACGGAAATGATTGGCGGCGACCCGGGTGAATGCCGGGCTTATGGATATGTTCATTTTGCTGGCAAGCGCGGCATCATTGCCGCCAGAAATCCTTATATTGAAGCAAAAACTCTGACTGCAAAGCTTTCCCCGGCCATGGGGTTGGACTCCCGGGCGGCGTCCCTGGTGCTGGAACGGGTTTATCCCAGCC
>JAACEJ010000483.1 GCA_011682565.1 Actinomycetota bacterium
CGAAGCGATTTACAAGAAACATTAAAATTTAACGCATAAAAACTGTTAATTATTCCGGGGCTTTTTCGACTGCCCTGATTTTTCGGCTCCCGGCATATAATTCATATTCTACAAGCCGCGCCTCTATTTTTCCCGTAAAAAATAAAAGTCGTCGTTTTGATTTCAAGCCGACTTTTTTCAACAAGGGTAAATTCCCTGTAAAAATGAAACCATGGTATCCGCCACATTTTTGCTTAAAAAAATCACCGATTTCTTTGTACTGCTCTTCCAGAGCTTCAACTTGACTCATTCTCATGCCATAAGGTGGATTAAGAATGATGACGCCTTTATCGGGCGGGACCGGAGTTTCGGGAAAATTACAGACTTTAAATTCAAGGAATTGTTCAACTCCCGCTGTCTTGGCATTTTTACGCGCTGCCGCAACAGCCTGAGCATCCCAGTCCGTTGCGATAATGCGATGTGATAATGAACTTTTTTTTTGCTGACGCAAGTTTTTTCTCAACGATTGATATTCTTCCCGCTCGTATCCCTGCAGATGCATGAAACCGAAATTATTGCGTAACAACCCCGGAGCCATGTTCAAACCGAAAAGAGCAGCTTCGATGGCAATTGTCCCGCTGCCGCACATGGGATTGATGAACTGCCCGTCATCCTTCCAGCCTGTTGCCAGGACGACTGCCGCAGCCAGAGTCTCCTGCATGGGCGCCTTTAATGGAATTTTTCGATAGCCCCTTTTAGAAAGCGGCTCACCCGAAGTATCCAGGTAAATTGCCGCCTCATCATCCTTCCAATACAAAAAAACAACAGCCCTGTTACGATCCGGCCCGGAATCCGGGCGACGGCCTGTTTTCTGCGTCATCCGGTCGACGATCGCATCTTTACATTTCAAATTGGCAAACTGCGTGTTATTGATCGCATCCGTTAACACAGCAGATGTCACTGAAAGATAGCCGTCGGAATAGAGGAAATCTTCCCAACAAATTGCAAATAATTCTTTATAAAGCTCATCGACGCTGCGCGCCTGAAATTCTTTGATGAGATAAAGAACACGCAGTCCCGTCCGCAACTGCAAATTCAGGTTATAGCAATCGGCAAAATTGCCTTTGGTAAAAATCCCCAGGGATTTTTCTTCCAGGATGGGATAACCGAGATGTTCCAATTCCGTTTTCAAAAACGGCGCAACGCCTTTGGAACAAGTGATGAGTATTTTATTTTTTTCTTTGAAAAATGACATATTCATGCCGGGATTATTTTAAGTTGAAGAAAACGAAGGACTAGTTGAAAACCCATTGGCAATGTAGTCATTTTACTTGTTAAAGGCAACCTGAATTGTGCAAAAGAAGGAAAGGCACACCCAAGTCTCTCCGAGTGTGCCTTTATACCCTTGGTAAATCAAGCCTTATTTTCCGGACAGTTTTTTAGCCAATTTGATAAAAAAATTATTTTGCAACTTTTCAACAAAAGCTTTCACAGAGGGTCGCTTTATCATATCTCCATAAGTAGGGTAAATATGAATCATCGACTGTATTTTGTGAAATGGGATTCCCATGGATTTCGCCAGTTGCACTTCGTGCAAAAGATCTGCGGCTCGCTCTCCGATAATGTGCATCCCTAATAATTTCCCCTTCCGATCAGTTATAATTTTGCTCATGCCGATCCGGGCCAAATCCGTTTTTGCGCGATCCACTTTTTCATACTCGTGCCGATATATCCGTATTTTATCGCCGTATTTTTTCTTTGCCTGAGCTTCCGTCAAACCTGAATGTGCAAATTCGGGATCGGTAAATGTTGCCCAAACGATGTTGCTGTAATCCACTCTCTTTTTAAAGGGAATAGGCAACACCGCATTGGGAACAGCGATGTTTGCGTGATACTCGGCCACATGGCTAAATTGATAAGAACCGATTACATCACCTATGGCGTAAATATTTGCGGCCGCTGTTTGCAATTTATCGCTCACTTTGATGCCGCGCGGAGAGTATTCAATACCGGCATTTTCCAGACCCAAGCCGGACACATTCGGTCGCCGCCCTACAGAAACAAGTGTGCTGTCCACATCGATTATGCTCGTCTCTCCCCGGGAAGTTATAACAGTAATACTGATTCCGTCACCATTCCCGGCAAATTTAATTGCTTCGGTGTTTGTTAAAATGGTTACGTCTTCCTCGATAAGGCGCCTGGTGAGAATTTCCACCAGTTCAGGGTCTTCGCGTGAGAGAATGTGGTTGCCCTTTTCAATAATCGTCACTTTGACGCCGAGTCGATTTAATGCCGAAGCCATCTCCGTTCCAATAGGACCGCCGCCGAGTACAGCAAGAGATTTTGGCAAAGATTCCAGTTCAAAAATAGTCTCATTCGTCAGATAGGGTACGCTATCCAGGCCTTCCACAGGCGGCTTGTAGGGACTGGAGCCGGTGGAAATTAAAAAGCTGCCGGCAGATACTGTTTTTTCATCGATCTGAATTTCATGGTTATTAACAAATCGCGGACTGCCGATAATAACATCGATACCCATTCCTTTAAAAACCTCTGGTGTTTCTCCTTCGTAAACGCTTTCGCGCACAGCGCGCACATGCGCCATCACATTTTGGCTGTCAAGAGAAGAATCATCCAGTTTCAACCCAAAGTGACCGGCATTTTTAATTTTGTGAGCAACATCAGCGGCCTTGATCAAAGCCTTGCTCGGTACGCATCCATACCATGTGCAATCGCCGCCGATTTGTTTTTTCTCGACCAATGCAACTTTTTTTCCCAAACCCAACGCCAAGTTAGCAGCGCTGATCCCGCCGGAACCGGCGCCAATCACTATTAAATCATAATTATAAGACATGACTCTTCCTATTTTAATTTTTCAACTGCAACTTTTTTAAAAGACCGTTTTTTTATCGCCTTATAGATCGCAGGAATAAACATCAGCAAAAGAAATAAGCCAAGCGCGACAAAGAACTGCACGGAAATAACATTTTCAAGTGAACTGCCGAGCATGGCGTTAATAAATCCACCAGGCATCATACCGATAAATGAACCCAGGGCAAAATCTCTGAACTTCATTTTGGAAAGACCTGCGCCAAAATTTACCGCATCGTACTGAAACAGGGGAATCAGGCGGACAAAAAGAATGGCTTTCAGGCCGTGCTTTTCACTGCCCTCATCAAAAGATTTTAGTTTCCCTTTGTGTAGCCATTCAAACTGCTCAATAAATCTTCGCCCAAAATAACGGGCAATGAGAAAAGAAAGACACGAGCCGAGTGTTGCGCCGATCAGGATGAACAGAGTGCCTGACCATTTCCCATACGCCAAGCCACCGGCAAGAGACATGACGCCGACGGGAATAACCAAAACAACGGCACGCATGGTATAAATCAGAATAAAGACAACCGGGCCCCAGATACCGAATTGAAGAATAAAGTTTTTTATATTCGTCGGGGTAAAATCAGATAAAGACAGGGGCGTAAATTTGAATACTGCAAAAATTGCAAATATAATTGCCGTAAGGACACCAAATCTAAGGGCATTTTTTTCCAGTTTGTTTTTCCGTTATTACTCATTTAGATTCTCAGATTAGCTCATCATAGATTCAATTATTTGTGTGAATAGACGAGCTAATCGTTGAATCCTTACACATCATTTCAAAACAGCTTTTATTTTTGCTCATTCAAAGACCAGTCCAGTCAAAAATCGCCGAGAGAAATAGCTTTTTCCGGGATTTATCCAGCCTCACTTTATTCGAATTTGCAATGAAATCCTTTGCAGCATCATCCAATTGTACATCTAAATTATCCGGCGCAAAAAAGCGTGATCTTCCAACACCGGGCAGCCAATGGAAGCACACACAAGTGCAAAATGAATGCGCGGATCGGCAAATTTTTTACGTAATATTTCATGCTCAATTTCATTGAGAGTAATTTCCTTTCCCATAATCCGGACAAAAGGTGTATCCCAAAATTTCGAAATCTGCCGGATGCTGCTTTGCGGAAAACGTCGTTTTGCCAAAAATCCGCCCCATGGGATGGGATAGTTTCTGAGAATACCTTCAATTGTAACGGCATTATAGACATTGATCCAAAAGGCTTTCTTTTCATTTTCCGACCATGTCGGAAAATCTTTTTCATCGACGCGACCGACAGACAGCGTTCAAAAATTCCGTCAATTGATGTCTGTCTAATTTCAAACTTTTATAATTTACCCGGCCGTTGGTCACATTGCTTTGTAAAATTTGTTCATATTTTGAATAATCAAATGAACCGGCATAAAGCGATGCTGCCGCTATAGAAACAGTTAGAAATAATATTTTCATTATTATTCACCTTCCTTTTTCATCATAAATGAAGC
>JAACEJ010000484.1 GCA_011682565.1 Actinomycetota bacterium
AGATAATTTTGAGCTTGAATAAGGGACTTTCAGTCCCAATAAAACCTATGCACTTGCAGTGCATAGTCGTTTAGTTTCCTTATGCTGGTTTAGTTAAAATATTTTTCTGCCAGATGAGCGGCGCTTTTTTGCCGCCTCTGTTTTACATAACTTCCAACATGCAAGTCCTGCGCTGCAATGACATCCTTGCTGCAAAACGGCTCTATAATGGTATTGCGATAAATTTTTGTCATGGCCGGAATTTGTACCGCCTTGCCGATTACCGTCAGTCCGGTAAAAATGTGCTTGGGAAATTCTTCATTTGGTTGCGTTGTTTCGCCAACGCCAATTTGGGACTGCACACCAAAATAGGCGCGTTTGTCGGCAATAACTTCCGTCAGGTGCGCATTTTGTTTTACAATCACATCATGCATGATAACCGAATCGACAACACGGGCACCTTTTTCAATTCGGACACCGGGAGAGAGTATGGAATGAATAACTTGTCCTTCGATATAGCACCCAAAGGAGATGAGCGAATTTTTAATTTGTGCATTTTTGCCGAAGCGCGTCGGGAGACGATCGGCGATATGACCCTCGTCATCCAAATTTGTACGAACGTGCCATTGGCAAAGATTCAATCCGGAATCCCGACGCAGGATGTCCATATTTGAATTCCAGAATGCCCGCAAAGTTCCAACATCCGCCCAATAGCCATCGAAAGGATAGGCAAAAACCCGGTCATTCATAACCGCATCATGAATGATATTTTTGCCAAAGTCGAAGCCCTTGGCGTTTTGTAACGCGCTTTCAAGATATTTCATTTCTATGACGTAAACTCCCATGGATGCCAGATTGTTTTTTGCGTGCTCGGGTTTTTCCTGCCAATCCAGAATTCTTTGATCTTTGTCCACGGCAGCAATACCGAAATGTTTCGTATCTCTCCACGGTACGTGCATCATGGCAACTGTAATATCCGCTTTTCTTTTTTTGTGAAATCTCATCATTGGGCGATAATCCATGTGATAAATATGATCGCCCGAAAGAACGAGAACCTGCCGGGCATTGAATCTCTTGGCAAAGTCGAGATTTTGTGCCACGGCATCCGCTGTGCCGCGATACCAGTCGGAAGCATTAATGCCCGTCGATGGAGGCAAAATTCTCGCACTTCGGCTTCTGCCGATAAAGTCCCATGACTCGCCCGAACGAATGTGCTGCATGAGAGAATAAGGTTGATATTGGGTAAGGATGCCGACCTGCTCGATTCCGGAATGCATGATGTTGCTGAGGGTAAAATCTATAATTCTATAATTCCCGCCGAATGGGACCGCCGGCTTGGCCCGGGTTTTTGCCAAAATATTGAGACGACTCCCCATCCCTCCGGCTAAAAGAAAAGCCACACAATCTCTCATTTAAAAGTCCTTCCATTTTCCATTTTGGTTTTTGGAAAATCAGTTTCTCTTTTATTTGGATAAATGATACAATTTTTTCCTGCCTCCAGATTGGCGGGAATGTGTGTTCCTTTCCCCACCAGAGTTATCCCGGTGTTGAGCAAATTGGGGTATTCGATGTTTGTACCGGCAAGTTCTCCAACGCCAACGCGAGAGTTTTCTCCAAAAAAAACTTTTATATCAGAGAGCACCTGGGTTAGTTGTGCACCCTTTTTAACGATGGTGTTAAACATTAGAATTGAATTTTCAACGACAGCGCCTTCCTCGATATGCACGCCCGGGAATAGTATCGAGTGTTTGACAGTCCCGTCGATCCGGCAGCCATGATGAATCAGTGATTGTTGTACTCGTGAGTTTGGCCCAAAGAGCGAAGGTGTGCGGTCAAGGATGTGCTTATTTTCAAGATTTGTGCGCACATTCCAGTTTTCTATTTCGAAAGTGGGATTGTCTTTCAAAAGGTCCATATTGGCTTGCCAGTATTCGTCGATTGTGCGCGTATAAGCCCAGGGGCCGTGGAATTTGTAGCCGTAAACCCTTTTCTTATCCAAAAGCACAGGGAAAATATCATTGCCAAAATGTTTTGTTTCGGGAGGTTTCATCATTTCGTCCATGACGAAATTGAGCGCTTGTCTGGAAAAAAGATAAATCGTCATGGAAGCCCAGGGAGAAATAAACCGGCTGGGTTTTTCTGCATATCGCAAGAGGCGTCCGCCCTCCCGACTGTCGTCTTCAATAATCGCCTGGCCAAAGCGTTCGGCACCTTTTTTCGGCACTTTTACAAAAGCCAGAGTCAGGTCTGCGTTGACACTTTCATGAAATTTGATCAGTTTTTTGTAATCCATGTGGTATACGTGATCTCCGGAGAGAACCAGGATATAATCGGGGTTGTAATTAGAGATGAATTCCATGTTCTGGTAAACCGCATCGGCCGTACCTTTGTACCAGTCTGAACTGCGTGTTCCTTTCATAGGGGGCAGCATGGAGATGCCTCAAAAGCTGCCGATCATATCCCAGGCAGCGCCTGAGCCGATGTGATTGATGAGAGAGTCTGAACGGTATTGGGAGAGAATGCCTATGCGGTCTATGCCGGAGTTCATTAAATTACTGAGTGGAAAATCGATGACGCGGTACAGTCCTCCAAAAGGGACTGCTGCTTTTGGACGGAAAAGTGTAATAACGCTCAGTTCTTCAACCCGTCCTCCGGCCAACACCATCGCGAGCGTTTTTTTCATATTTTCCCCGATTTAAATTTTGAAAAATATCAAGCTTCTTCCTTCGTCAGTACATTCATTATCCTGCTTAGCTCGACTATTTTAAAAGGTTTTGTAAGAAATCCGTTAAAACCGAAATCCTGATACTTGCTCATGATTTGGTCGTTTGAATAGCCGCTGGAAACAACAGCTTTCACTTGCGGATCGATTTTGCGTAATTGTTGGATCGTTTCAAGACCGCCTTTGCCGCCGGGAATGGTCAAATCCATAATCACGGCATTAAACGCATTTTCGGTATCTCTGGCTTTGAGAAATACGTCGATTGCTTCATTGCCATCTTGTGCAAATTCTACTTCGTAGCCGAGATGGTTAAGCATTTTGCCAAAAACTTTTCTGATGTTTTCTTCATCATCCATTACCAGGATGCGTCCGTGTCCGGCTTCGAGGGGACTTTCTTCTTCCTCTTTCACCGGTTCTTCCACGGATGAAGCGGGCAGGTAAACGGAAAAGGTTGTTCCTTCATCAGAGTTTGATTGAACTGAAATATAGCCGCCATGCTTTTTCAAAATAGAATACGATGTTGATAGTCCAAGCCCGGAGCCACCCTCTTTTGTGGAAAAATAAGGATCAAAGACTTTGGGAAGGAGTTCTTTTTCAATTCCCTTTCCATTATCGGTGAATGTTATTTTAAGGTAATTCCCGTTTTCAAGAGGCAGGGCTTGTTCTTCCGTGATCAGTGTATTTTCCGCGTTCACGCGGAAAATGCCTTCGCCTTGAATTGCGTGAACTGCATTTATTGCGATGTTACGAAAGACTTGCCTGATTTGTGCCGGATCAACTTCAACTGGCCACAGATTATCACTGAGTGAAAAATAAGGTTTCACATTCGATCCGCTGAGGGCGATCATCACAGAGTTTGTAATGAGCTTTTGAATGGACAGCTTTTTTTTTAGCGGCGCCCCGCCTTTGGAAAATGTGAGTAATTGCTGCGTGAGCCCCTTTGCCCGTAGTGACGCTTTTTCTGCCGCATCCAGCATGTTAAAAACTTCCTTGTCGGGACTTTTCATTTTTATCAGCGTAATATTGCCCATTATTGTCGTCAAAATATTATTGAAATCGTGAGCAATCCCTCCGGCCAA
>JAACEJ010000041.1 GCA_011682565.1 Actinomycetota bacterium
TTTTGAATTATTGAAGAATGCTTTTAATGATGCCGGGATTCATTTATAGATTTAGAACCACGTTCAAGTTCAACGAATAGGGGATTCATGTGGCGCGCCCCGAAAAGAGCAGGTGTAAGATAAATTAGGGCTTCTGCCCTCCTATGCAATCAAAAAGATAAAAATATACAACATTGCAAATGCTACAAAACAAAATCAGGCAAATCATTAAGAAAAGACAGAAAAATGGAAAACGACATTGTAAAGCATTCTCTCTTGAAATCAATCTTACTACATCTTCTTCCGGGACTACTTGCTGGTATCTTTTATTTCGCAATCGTTCCTTTTGTAAAAGGACAAGGATTTCCATCGGTAATGGCTTTATCGTTAGCAGGTATATTTGTATTAATTCCTTTTGAATTGGGCTTTTTACTCTACCAAAAACGGCTGACAGGCAAAAAATTATTTAATGGTGTAATACAATACTGCCAGCGTATTCCAACCCGGCAATACTTTGTTTGGGTGCCTGTTGTATTCCTTTTATCGGCTTTGCTATTCACTCTATTTGGCTTTACATCAAAGTTTATTATCACTCTTTTTAATTGGCTGCCGGCCGGGATGTTTCTTGATATGGGACTGAGTAATGAATACTCGACAACGGTATTGATCGTTACTTATGGATTTCTGCTGATTTTTGTCGTCCTTATTTTGCCGACCGTAGAAGAGTTCTATTTTAGGGGGTACCTTCTGCCTCGTATGCCTTCGAACCTAAAAGGATGGACTCCATTAATTCACAGTGCCCTGTTCTCATTATATCATACTTGGACACCATGGATGTTTGTTGTCAGAACATTAGGGGTATTGCCGCTTGTATATGTTGTTAAACGAAAGGAAAATATATATTTGGGAATAATTGCCCATTGTTTATTGAATTCTGTTGATTTTGTTGTTGGAGTTCATTTTATTCTCAATCGATTCTAGACGAAAGGTCTCTCAATAAAAACACATTAAGGCTTTAAGCCAGCATAGATTATTCTCCGTCTTCGTGTTGCACTAGATTCTTGAACTCGAGATGAATAATAATTCTGTGCACGTTTAAACTGACGAATAGAAAGAAACAGTATGGAGGATAACTCAGTCATCATCATCGGGGCCGGATTCGCGGGGCTTTCGGCGGGAATCTATGCCCAGATAAATGGTTACCGCACGCAGATATTTGAGATGCACAACTTGCCCGGTGGCTTGTGCACGGCCTGGAAACAAAAAGGCTACACCATCGACGGGTGTATCCACTGGCTGGTGGGCTCCTCTCCCCGGAGCGGAATGCACCGCTATTGGGAGGAAGTCGGCATTGCCAGGGGACGCGAGTTCATCGATATGGATGAATATATGCGTTACGAGGGTGCCGATGGGCGTACCCTCATCCTCTATACGAACGTGGACAGGCTGGAAAAGCATCTTTTGGAGTTTTCGCCGCAGGACGCCGTGCCCATCCGGGATTTCATCCAAGGTATCCGGATGTGCCTCGATTTTGACCAGCCCTCCGAATCAGACCCGCAGCTCAAACGGCTGCGAAAAGGTCTTAAGCTTGGGCTGATTCTGGCGACCAAAGGGAGAGAAATGCGGAAGCGGATGAAGATCTCAACCGCGGAATTTGTCATGCGCTTCAAAGACCCTGTGCTCCGCGAAGCGCTGCTGAAAATGTGGTTTCCGGAATTTTCGATGTTCTTTATGCTCTTCACCTTTGCCTACCTGCATAACAGGAATGCGGGTTACCCCATCGGCGGTTCCCTGCCCATGTCGCTGGCGCTTGCCAAACGCTACACCGGTCTGGGGGGAGTCATCCATTACGATAAGCGGGTAGAGAAAATCCTGGCGGAAAAGGATAAAGCCGTGGGCGTCCGGCTGGCGGATGGGACTGAGCACCGCTCCGGGCAGGTGATTTCCGCGGCGGATGGGTATACCACCCTCTTTAAAATGCTGGAAGGCAAATACGCGGATGAAAAGACACGTGAGCCTTACGAGAAATGGCCCGTCTTCCCGCCGCTGTTGTACGTGGGACTGGGGGTAAACCGCTCTTTTGCCGATGAGCCCAAAACGGTCTCCGGCATAAGTTTCCCCTTGCGCCGGCCGACGGAAATCGGGTATGCGGTGCGGGACAGACTGCCGATCCGCATTTTTAACCAGGATCCCACATTGGCGCCGGCAGGCAAGACCAGCCTGGTGGTGATGATGCCCAGCAGTTACGAGTATTGGAAAGAGCTGGCACAGGACCGGACGGCCTACAAGGAGAAGAAAGACCGGATCGCGCGCACCGTGGTGGAACTGCTGGACCAGCGCTTCCCCGGTATCTCCCAGCAGGTGGAGATGGTGGATGTGGCAACGCCGTTGACTTTTGAGCGTTACACGGGCAACTGGAAAGGCAGTTTCGAAGGCTGGCTGCTCACACCGCAGAACGCGTTCACCATGATGCACCGCATGCGCCAGACCCTGCCCGGCCTGCAGAACTTCTCTATGTGCGGGCAGTGGGTCGAGCCGGGCGGCGGCCTTCCGACCAGTGTTATGTCCGGCCGCAGGCTTGTGAAAGCGCTGTGCAAACAGGACGGGAAAAAATTCCGGACGACAGTGGCATAGGTCAATGGGTTTTGACGTTCACAGTCGGCAATATATTGAACGAGACAGCAATTAATTTAAGTTTTTGAAAGGAGAAAGAAGAATGATCTTCCTTATTTACTACGTGATAGGTTGGATAGTCGGGCTGGTTGCGATGTTCGTAACAGGCTCCACGAAAGATGTTTCGAGCGCTGCGTACATACTTCTGCTGTACCAACTCACCGTTACAGTCGGGTTAACGGGAATCCTGGGTGCGTACGGACACTTGTTCATGGGGGAGCGGGTCGCGCGCAGCATTGGATGGCATGAGGGAACTCTGTTTCAGGTCGAACTGGGATACTGCTGTTTGGGTATGGGTCTGCTCGGCGTCATGAGCTTCTGGTATAGAGATAGCTTTTGGCTTGCTACGATTGTCTTTACAACCGTTTTTCTAATTGGTGCCGCAATGGTTCACATCAAAGAAATGGTTCAAAAAAAGAATTTCAATCCGGGGAATGCAATAACGACGATACCGGATTTTCTGATTCCGATTACGCTTTTCGTGCTGTGGTTCCTGGCAAAAAAATAAGGCAGTCGATTCATGAGTGATTCGTAAAAAGTCGAAAAGCATGTCATCGCGAGGAGCGAAGTGTGAGTTTACCCCGAATCATCGGGGAAGCGATCCTTAGAAAACTACACCTTATGCCCGATATCCAGATTGCTTCGCTTCGCTCGCAATGACATTTTCGGGCTTTTTACAAGGTTCTCATTCATGGATAACATTCTGAAAATAAATAACTAAAGTATTCAAATATTGTGCTTAAAAAATAAGGAGTTCTCAATATGACAGAAAATCGAAAAAATGATCTGTCTTCCCAATGTTCAAATAAACGTGTGGGCTCGAGTATGGCATTAGGTGCGGGCGTGGGAGTTGCGATTGGAGCTGGAGTCGGAGTCGCAATAGGAAACATTGCATTTGGAACTGGTGTGGGGGTTGCTCTTGGGGCAGGGATCGGTATGTTGATCGCTATGATCAAACAATAGGATTTGTGTTTAGGGAATAATGGATGAAACAGCGGCTTTGAGAATTGCAGCGCAATCTTGGGTTCGACTTGCTGGAAGTTGATGTTACCTTCCGTCCAGATATAATCAAGTCCAAGGGTATCCGTAGTGTTCCCGTTGTTGAATTTAATAAGAAATTATTAACTGGACATTCAACATCTGCACAACTTGCAAAACTTTTAACCGCTAATGTACCACAACACATCGCCGAGCAGCAGCTTGAGTTTTTGCAGAATCTGTTTCTGCCGGCTGCTCATGTGATTGGGATGTTCGGCCTGAAAGGAGCGGAAGGATTTTTGTAATTTTTTGAGTTGCTTATATCTGAGATATTATATAAAAAGTCAACAAAAATAACTTGCACTTTTGACATTCCTTTTGTATAATTATCAAGAAAGGGCATTAATTATTAAAAGGGCACATAAAACATCAGATTTTAAAAAGGCACATAAAATTTCACATCGGTGAAGTTGTGTGTCTTTTTGTGTTTTTGCACCTTTCTATGATTCGCCATTTAAATCGTGAGTAAAATTCACGATATTATTCGTTTAAAAATCCAGCGGATTTTTGACACCCATGCCGCCGCGGTTTAGTATGTGCGTGTAAATCACATTTGTTTGAATATCTTTATGTCTAAGTAGCTCTTGCACTGTTCTAATGTCATAGCCAGCATACAGAAGATGGGTAACAAAACATAACATGGAACGAGAATTCACCCAAAGATCCACCCTGTTTTACTTTTCCGAGTCTACCGCATAAGGTACCAGTTTTAAGTAGCTTAAACAATTGCTCGACAACATTCCCCTAAAACTAAAATGGGACTTTTTCTGGAATATTCACAGTTTAGGAGGTAATAAAATATGATTCAGGATACACGCGGGATAAAAGAACAACTCTTCGATACAACCCAGCTTTCAAAAAGTGAGCGTGAGGAATTAATACAACTGGGCATGCTTGCACAGAATGGACAAATACAGCCCCCACCGGTACATCCCCCTGAGCGACCGCCAATCCCAAAACGAGCTGTCAAGGCACCTAAAGTGCTCAATGAGGCTTCTGAATATTTGCCCAGGCCTTCTTCATTCTCACGAGCTTTATGCCTCGACCTAAATGGTTATAGAATTTTATTGATTTCCGGCACCGCAAGTGTAGATGAAAACGGTCGGACTGTCTACGTGGGAGATTTTCGATCTCAGTGCTGGAGAACATACCGTAATATTACTTCGCTTCTCACTTCTGAAGGGATGACTTGGCACGATATCGTTCGAACCTCTTGTTATTTGAGAGATATTGAACGGGATTATAAAGATTTTAACGAGATACGTACTGCATTTTTTAATTGGTTGAAACTCGATCCTCTGCCAGCCAGCACCGGCATACAAGCACGCATTTGCCGCGAGGATTTGTTGGTGGAAATCGAGGCGATTGCTATTTGTCCGTCAAATTCGAGGTGATTTTTCTAATTAACAGCCTCAGTGCTTATGAGTTCAATAAAAGCTAGCGAAGGACAAACCGATGGAGAGAGGAAAAAACAGTCAGCAAGTGATTTCAGGCCCTCCCCCGGTCAAATTAGTCAACCGAGAGACAAAGCCTGAAGGAACGATTGTGAATGTTCAGGGGATTCAAATCGGTAGTTCAGAGGTGGTGGTTATGGCAGGACCCTGTGCGGTTGAAAATCGAGAGCAACTATTGGCAATTGCCCGGGCCGTGCAGGCTAGTGGGGGTAAAATATTACGCGGAGGTGCTTTCAAACCCCGAACCTCCCCATACAGTTTCACGGGGTTAAAAGAGGAAGGATTGAAATTACTTGCCACGGTTCGGCAAGAGACAGGGCTACCGGTCGTTACAGAGGTCATGGACACTCGCCAGGTCGAAATGGTATGCCGGTATGCGGACATTCTACAGGTCGGCTCCCGCAACATGCAGAACTTCGCCCTCCTGGAGGAAGTGGGTCAATGTAACATACCGGTATTGCTCAAACGTGGCATGTCTGCAACTATTAAAGAGTTTCTGTTTGCTGCCGAGTATATTCTCAAACATGGCAACCAGCAAGTCATCCTCTGCGAACGGGGCATCCGCACTTTCGAGACTTCTACTCGCTACACCCTGGATTTAAACGCTGTACCTATGTTAAAGAAACTCAGCCACCTCCCCGTTATAGTGGATCCCAGCCATGGGACGGGCCACTGGTGGATGGTTCCATGGCTGGCAAAGGCGGCCGTTGCAGTCGGGGCGGATGGACTGCTGGTGGAGGTTCACTATAAACCTGAAGAGGCGTTAAGTGATGGACCTCAATGCCTGCGCCCTGATAAATTTGACTCGATGATGCAAGAAATTAATAAAGTTGCCCGAGCAGTAGGAAGAAAGATATCAATTCCAAAACCTATCCATGAACTGAGCAATTCAACAGTATAAAATTCAAATTCAACAAAGAGGTGCAAATTGCACTGGTACAAAAATTCGCATAGAAAAATGAATAAGAAATGTGTGCATACAGCGAAAAGTACCCATTCTACCGTGAATAACTGGCAAGCGAGAATGATTCGGCTTTTTGCCGGTATTTTTTTCGCTCTTTTCTGCGCAGGAGTTACTACATCAATTTATGCCCAATCTCTGCCCGATCTGATTTTCGTTCAAATCCCCGCCCAGGCGAAACCGAATTTTCAGGCTGGAACACACATGTCCTTCCTTATGGACAGGTATGTGGATGGCGCCCGCATAGTAATTCTCCGTCCTTCAGTTGCTAAACCAATGAATCTCACGCCGGAATTCACCGCAGCCTGTGATCCTGATGTCTCTTTTGATGGAAAAACTATCGTATTCGCCGGCAAAAAAAGTTCAGAAGAACCCTGGCAAATATGGAGGATGAATATCGACGGCTCTCAGAAGGTACAAATTACCCGGGGCGAAGGTGACTGCATTACTCCGGTGCATGCTGGAAACCGATTCTATTTGAACGACCCGCAGCCCACGCCACAGATTATCTATGTCGGCACGGAGCACGGCTGGAAAAACGAACAGAATGCATGCCCCGTCTTCGCTTTATACGGCACAGATGCACAAGGAAAAACAGTCCACCGTTTGACGTTTAATCTCCACAGCGATTTTTCGCCCGATATTTTGCCAAACGGCCGCATCGTCTTCACCAGTTGGCAGCATTACGGAGACCGATACCAGCCAACCGGCATATTTGCCCTGATGGGCATCAACAACGACGGCACGGATTTGATGCCGTTCTATGGCAATCATGAAATGCCGCTGGTTAAGGACATGGTACAAGTTTCGGATTTCGACGACCGGGTTTACTTTATTGAATCGAATCGGTCCCCCTGGCTGGGCGGCGGTGATATTGCCTACGTCTCCCGACATCGGCCGCTGCATTCCTATCATAGATTGAGTCATGAAGGCAAAGGGCTGTTTCACAGTCCCTGTCCTCTTCCGGACGGCGGACTTTTTGCGTCGTATCGTGCCAATTCCCCCAAAGCGGTGTTCGGCATTTACCGCATCGATCCTAAGAGCGGAAAACGACGACAGCAAATATTTAAAGAACCAGGTTGGCATTCCATCGATGCCCAGGTACTTGCATCGCACCCCAAAGTAAAAGGCCGTTCCAACTGGCTGATCCCGGGGTCGACGACGGGCGTATTCTATTGCCTGAACAGTTACAGAACGAATCTGCCTGAAGGGAAAAATATCGCCCCCGGAAGCATTAAACATGTCCGGGTGATCGAAGGGATACCGCTCCGGCAGAAAGCTACAATATCGGAATGTCAGAACAATGCCACAAAGAACTCAGGCCTGAAAACCTATTCCGCCACGGCTTTCGGTCCGCGGCGTATTCTCGGGGTGGCGCCTGTTGAAAAAGATGGGTCGTTCCATATCCGAGTACCAGCAGAAATCCCGATTACCTTTCAGCTTCTGGATAAAAACTATCTAGCCCTGCGCACACAAGAAGCCTGGACCTGGGTGATGGGGAATGAAAATCGAGGTTGTATCGGCTGTCATGAGGATCCAGAGATGGCGCCCCCCAACAAGATGGTGGATGCGGTCATCAAACTTCCGGTGGAACTTACGCTGCCACCGGCACGACGTCGAAGCGTCGATTTTCGCCATCAAATTGCTCCAATTATCGAATCAAAATGCGCTATTGCCAGATGCCATGTTTCAGGCCAGAAAGCGCCGAATTTCGAAACAACTCAAAACACAACATCTGATCCGGCATTCAGTCAGGTGTATAAAATCCTTATTCAGCCAATTCAAGGTCGAAAAAATGAACGCTATATCGTTCCCGGTAAAGCAAAGGAGAGCCCGTTAATCTGGTATCTTTTTGGCAAACAAATGGGTTCCGACCAAATACCCTACACCGGTAAAATCACCCGGATGCCTCCTGTAAATTTCTTGCTGCCTTGGGAACGCATTTTATTTATAGAATGGATCGATTTAGGCGTACAATGGGATTCCCGTGCTGCGATAGCATCAGAGTCCCGATCGAATGAAGCTAAAACACGATAAATTCAGGAGTTCTAATGCATAATAAATACCGATGTCGTATCAATTTCATCGTCGGATTTCTCATCGTCCTCTCTCCTATCCTATGGCTGCACGCACAAGAAAACCTGCCCAAGCTGGTCGATGTTACCCGACAAGCCGGGATTAACTTTGTCCATAATCTCGGCGATAACGAAATGAGTAACCTCATCGAATCCAACGCCGCTGGCTGTGCCTTTTTCGACTATGACGGAGACCGTGACCTGGATATTTATCTGGTCAACGGCGCCTATATTAAAGGGATCAGCCATATCCGAGGGCGCAAAAATAAAGGCAAACTCTCCAATGCCCTGTATCGGAATAATGGCAACGGGACATTTACCGACGTGACAACTGAAGCAGGTGTTGGTCACAAGGGTATGGGGATGGGTGTAGTTACAGCCGACTATGACAACGATGGAGATCAAGATATTTTTGTTAGCAACTGGGGGCCCAACGTCTTTTACCGAAACAACGGCGACGGGACGTTCACAGATTTCACCAAAAAAGCCGGCCTGGAAAACGATCTATGCGGGATCGGTAGTACGTTTCTGGACTATGACCAGGATGGATATCTGGATCTGTACGTGGGGAATTATATTAAATATGATCCTGATTATCAATATTTCTATGCCGCGAATAAATTCCCCGGTCCTCTGTCTTATCAGGGACAACCCGACATTCTTTACCACAATAACGGCGATGGCACTTTCACCGATGTGACCCGGCAGGCCGGAGTCTATAATCCGGAAGGAAGAGCTATGGGGGTCACCTCCTGCGATATCGACAACGACGGCTACTGGGATATTTTCGTGGCTAATGACGCCATGTTGAATTACCTCTACCGCAACAACGGCGACGGCACCTTCACCAATGTTGCTTTACAGACTGCCACCGCTTTTGGGCAAAACGGAGAAGCCACATCGTCAATGAGTGGAGAATTTGGTGATATCAATCAGGATGGTTTCGTGGATATCATTGTGCCTGATATGGCGTATGGCTGTATCTACATGAACACCGGTGCCGGCTATTTCGAAGAAATGAGCGCCAGCATGGGGCTGGCTGCCGCCTGCGGACAATACACCAGTTGGTCAGCAAATTTTTTCGATTTTGATCACGATGGTTACGGGGATCTGTTTATCACCAACGGACACCCCCAGCGATTGATAGGACAGGAAAATCTGCTGCTGTTAAATAAATCCGGGAGCAGATTTATCAACGTATCATCAAAGTTGGGCCCGGATTTTCAAGATAAATTTGTCAGCCGCGGATCTGCTGCCGGAGATTTTGATGATGACGGCGACCTGGATTTACTGGTGGTAAACCTGAATGATCGTCCCCGCCTGCTTCGTAATGATGGCGGCAATAAGAAAAACTGGATTATGATCCATCTGATCGGTACTAAAAGCAACCGGGATGCTATCGGCAGCCGCATTCGATTAACCACCGGGAATAAAACGCAAACCAGGTGGCGGATGAGCAGTTCCGGTTATCTTTCGCAAAGTGATTATCGGGTGCATTTTGGTCTCGGCGATAATACTCGGGTGGATAAAATCGAGATTCGCTGGCCCAGCGGTAAAAATCAGACTCTCAAAAATATCAAGGTAAACCAAGTGATAACTGTTAAGGAACCAACATTTTAAAGAGAAACAAAATGAAATGGCATTCAGCGTTACGATTACTACTTATCATTATTTTAATACTGGTCACAGGATGGCCTCTGTTCGGTCAAATAGCCAAAGAGCGAATATATGTAGGTGAGAAAGCCTGTCGTACGTGTCATCATCTTTCTGGAAAACGCGATCAGTTTAACCCCTGGCGGTTATCCAAACATGCAAAAGCGTATGCTGCATTGTCCAGGCCGGAAGCCAAACAGATTGCGGAATTGTCAGGTGTCGACGTCGATCCTTACAAAAGTCCAATCTGTTTAGGATGTCATACCACCGCTTATAACGTGGAAGCCTGGGAGCGCGATGAATCTTTTCATTTTGAAGATGGCGTGCAATGTGAACTGTGCCATGGACCGGGCAGCGTATACATGGATGCCAGCATAATGCTGAATCGAAAGAAGGCCAGGCAGGCTGGTCTAAAAATGCCAGTGGAACGTGATTGCATGGTGTGTCATAAAGAAAAAGGCTCCCACATGGCGGTTCTGAATGTCAAAAAATTTGTTTATAAAGAAGCACTCGAGGAAATCGCTCACCCTGGAAATGGTGACCTGCTTAAAGAATTTCTTTTCCAGGTGCAAAGAATTCTGCATAAAAGGTTCCCGAAAAATGAACCGGCGATAGAGCCGCTTCCTGGTCCTAAATACGTCGGCGCACAGGTCTGTGGTAAATGTCATGGTCAGACATCAACCGGTCGTCAGTACAGCAAGTGGCGCTATTCCAAACACGCCCAGGCTTACGCCATCCTTAATACTAAACGAGCTGCAGAGATTGCCCATGAGATGGGGGTATCCGGCAATCCACAAACGTTAGTTAAATGCCTGGAATGCCATACCACAGGTGCAGGAGAACCGGCCGGTCGGTTCTCCGACAGTTTCGATCCGGTCCAGGGTGTGCAGTGCGAAAGCTGCCACGGCCCGGGAAGCGAATACATGACGGAATCGGTTATGTTGGATCCTGTGGCTGCTTCAGAATCTGGACTGCGCGATGTGGATAAAAAAAGCTGTGTCAAATGTCACACCGAAGGCATTCATGGTCACACCCTGGATTTCGAAACTATGCGGCCCATGATCGATCATTCGAAATGGCAACAAAAATACAGCAAGGTAAAATATAAATCTCCTTTCAACCTGGCCGTCACAAAGGACGGCAGGCGGTTATTTATCGCCTGTGAAGCCTCCAATAGCCTCATTGTTGTCAACGCCAAAACCGAAAAAATTCTGGCAGAAGTGAAAATCGGTACCCAACCGCACTTTGTTTACTTTTCCCCGGATGAAACCCGTGCCTATGTAAGTAATCGCGGTTCCGACAATGTTTCTGTTATTGATACAAAAACATATCGGGTACTGGCGACAATTACAGTTGGTGATGAACCCCACGAGATGGCAACGAATAAAAAAGGCACTATTTTATACGTGGCCAACGCAGGGACCTATGATGTCTCTGTGGTCGATATAAAAAAAGGTAAAGAAATTAAACGATTGGCAGCTTCCAGAGGGCCCTGGGGCATGGCCAGGTCGCCTGATGGCCGGTATATTTATGTGACGAATAATTTACCGAGACTTGGTGACTTTCGGACTCCGCCCATGTCTGAAGTAACAGTTATTGAAACAAATCGTTCTATCGTCAAACATCGCTATACCGTACCGGGAGCAAATTTAATCCAGGGAATTGATATCGCCCCAAGCGGTAAATTTGCACTCGTTACTTTAATCCGAACGAAAAATTTAGTGCCAATGACCCGGAATATCCAGGGCTGGATTATGACCAATGGCATTGGCATTCTCTGGCAGGATGGCCGGGTAGATCAATTGCTGCTGGATGGGGTGAATGACTTCTTTGCGGATCCCACAGATGTCGTCTTTTCAAA
>JAACEJ010000042.1 GCA_011682565.1 Actinomycetota bacterium
CGCCTTTACGCTGATGGACCAGCGCGATTATCCGAGCTACGGCGACTACATTCTGGGCAAAGGCGCGACGACATTGTGGGAATACTGGGACGGAAAATTATCGCACAGTCATCCCATGTACGGCAGCGTTATTCGCTGGTTTTTCAAAGCGCTGGCCGGAATTAATCCCGACCCGAAAAATCCGGGGTTCAAACATATCATCATCAAGCCGGCGTTATGCGGCGATCTCACTTTTGCCAATGCGGATTATCGTTCGGTTTACGGCGTCATTGCCAGCCATTGGAGGCTGAAAAAGGATGATCTCTACCTGAACGTTGAAATTCCGCCAAACACAACCGCGACGGTTTATGTCCCGGCCGTTGATAAAAAATTAGTGCGAGCGAAAACATCAAGTCAAAATAATAAAGCTGTATCATTCGTTAGAATGCTGGACAAAACTGCAGTCTATGAAATGGGGTCCGGAAAATACGAGTTTACTTCCCGAAAAGTCCGGCAGCTCATCAAACCGATGCACGTTTCCACGCCGATCATTCTGCCGCGCGATTCGCTTTATGTGCTGCCGCAAACAGCAAAAATCACAATTGAATGCGCCACCAAAGGTGCGGATATTTATTACACCCTCGACGGCAGCGAACCCACACAGGAATCGAAAAAATATGTGCGAACGTTTGTATTAAGGAAAAATACTATCGTTAGGGCAAAATCTTTCAGAACCGGCTGCAAGCCGAGTTTTATTAAATCCGCTCTCATCAATTTTGTCGATCCGAATCTGAACGGCATCAATTACACGGTTTACGAGGGTGAATGGCGGAACCGGCCGGACATTAAAAAAATAGCGCCCGTCTCATCCGGGCGTGTATATCAATTTCATGTCAAACCCATCAAAAGACGTGAAGATTACGTCGCCGTTATTTTTAAAAGCTACCTTGACATAGACGATGGCGGAAACTATGTTTTTTACTCCTTAGCAAATGACGGCAGTGTGCTTTCTGTTGACGGCACTGTTGTGGTAGACAACGCCGGCTATTCCGGGAAAAAAGTAAACAGCGGCAAAATTTACTTGGATAAGGGAATGCATTTTATAAAAGTTTTTTATTATGAAAACACCGGCACCGAATCCCTCGATGTTGCAATGGAAGGCCCCGGGTTTGAAAAACAAGAGATACCGCCGGGCAAGCTGTTTTTGGAAAATAGCTGAAACAGAAATGAGTTTCTCATAAAAAGTCTCAAAATGTCATTGCGAGCGAAGCGAAGCAATCTGGAAGTCGGCTAAGGTGCAGTTTTTTAAAGATCGCTTTCCCGATAATTCGGGATAAACCATCGCTCCGCTCCTCGCGATGACATGCTTTTCGACTTTTTACGAATTACTCAGAAACAGGATTCTAGTTTTCAACAAGTCATAGTGAAATTAGTTTCTGGAGAGATGCATTGAAAATTTATTCTAAAATGTTGTACCTTTTTACATTCCTGCTCGGCAGCGTCATGGTTTTGAACGCAAAAGCAGAAGATTATTCCAAAACAGTCGACCCGTTCATCGGAACCGGCGGGCACGGGCACACCTACCCCGGAGCGACGGCGCCGTTCGGCATGGTGCAGCTCAGTCCCGATACGCGCGGGGAAAACTGGGACGGTTCGTCGGGCTATCACTATTCCGACAGCACGATCATGGGATTCAGCCACACGCATCTCAGCGGCACCGGCGCGCCGGAGTTTTGCGACGTCTTGTTCATGCCCACCGTCGGCGAGGTGCAATGGCTGCCCGGTGATGAGCGCGACAGCAAAAGCGGCTACCGTTCGGCGTTTCGCCACGAAAATGAAAAAGCCACGCCGGGCTATTATCGCGTGCTGCTCGACGACGATCATATCCTCGCCGAGTTGACGGCGACGACGCGAACCGGCTTTCACCGCTATATGTTTCCGAAAGCCGAACGCGCGAATGTGATCATCGATTTGCAGCATCGCGACAAGGTCGTCGAGTCGGGCATCCAAATTATGAGCGATTCCGAGATCGCCGGATTTCGGCGCTCCACCGGCTGGGCGAGCGATCAGTATATCTATTTTGTCGCCCGCTTTTCCAAACCGTTCAAGACATTCGGCATCGCCGTCAACGATACGCTTGTCGACGCCATTCGCCAGGCGGAGGGAAAGGACGTCAAAGCTTTTGTCCGCTGGCAGACAAAGGCCGGAGAACAAATTCTGGTCAAGGTCGGCATCTCGGCCGTCGACATTGACGGTGCAAGGAAGAATCTTGCAGCGGAAAACAGCGGCTGGGATTTTGGCGGCGTCAAAAAGCAGGCGGAAAACGCCTGGAACCGGTATCTCTCTAAAATCGAAATAAACGGAGGCACGAAAAAGGAACGCCGCATTTTTTACACGGCGCTGTATCACACCGCTCTGGCGCCGACGATTTTCATGGATACGGACGGCCCCTACCGAGGCGTCGACCATAAAGTGCACCGCGCCGAGGGTTTTACCAACTATACCATATTCTCGCTCTGGGATGTGTTTCGCGCGCACATGCCGCTGATGACGATTCTGGAGCCCTCGCGTATGCATGATTTCATTCTGACCTTTCTGGATATGTATCGCCTGGCCGGACGGCTGCCGCGCTGGGAGATTGCCGGCAACCTTTCCGGGGTGATGATCGGCAATCATGCGCTGCCGGTCATTCTCGACGCCTGGAACAAGGGCATCCGGGATTTTGACGCCAACCTGGCTTTTCATGGAATGAAGGGGGCGATGGAAAATATCGAGTTTTACAACAACCTGGGCTACATCCCCGCCGACATCGAAGGACGCGGCGGCTCGGTGTCCATGGTCGTCGAGTATGCCTACAACGACTGGTGCGTCGCCGAAATGGCGAAAAATCTGGGCAAGCGGGACGACCGGCTGCTTTACCAGCAGCGCGCCCAGTTTTACCGCAATGTGTTCGATTCCACCAGCGGCTATATGCGGCCGCGAAATTTCGATCATAGCTGGGTGACGCCTTTCGATCCCGCGGAAAACAGCGGCCATTACGTCGAGGGCAATGCCTTTCAGTACAGCCCATTTGTGCC
This sequence comes from Actinomycetota bacterium, assembly GCA_011682565.1. Classification (GTDB taxonomy): domain Bacteria; phylum Zhuqueibacterota; class Zhuqueibacteria; order Residuimicrobiales; family Krinioviventaceae; genus Hydrothermomicrobium. Next base: position 3,057 of record JAACEJ010000042.1, read on the forward strand.
GCAGGACGTGCAGGGCCTCATCGACCTGCTCGGCGGCGATGAGAAATTCGTCGCCTGGCTCGACACGCTTTTCACGCTGCATTCCCAATACGACAAGAATGTCGTCGATGCCGGCGGCCTTATCGGCCAGTACGCGCACGGCAATGAGCCGAGCCACCAGATCGCTTACCTGTACAACTATGCCGGCGCGCCGTGGAAGACGCAAAAACAGGTGCGCCAGATTCTTGCCGAACTGTACGACGACAAACCGGACGGGCTGAGCGGCAATGAGGATTGCGGTCAAATATCAGCCTGGTATGTACTGAGCGCTATGGGCTTTTATCCGGTGACGCCGGGCGAACCCATTTACGCCGTCGGCAGTCCGATCTTCGACAGCGCGACCATCCATCTGGAGAACGGCGAAAAGTTTGTCATTCGCGCAAAAAACGTTTCGGCGCAAAAGCAATACATCCAATCGGCGACGCTGAATGGCGAGCCCTACACAAAGTCCTGGTTTCATCATCAACAAATTCTCGACGGCGGCGAGTTCGTCTTTGAAATGGGGGCGATGCCAAATGAGCAATGGGGCGAGGCAAAAAGCGATCGCCCCCCGGCGCACACCTTTGTCCCCGCAACGGCCATCCCTTATTACACCGTCAAGGAGAATTACTTTTTCGATAAAGCGACCGTATCGCTGCACTGCGACACGCCCGGCGCAGAAATTTACTACACCCTCGACGGCAGCGAACCGACGCGAGAGTCCAGGCTGTACACCTGCCCGTTCGAGCTGCATCAGACGACCGAATTAAAAATGATCGCCTTTAAAGACGGGCTTTTGCCCAGTGGCGTGACGACGCGAAAGATCGAAAAACTGGCAAGCGTCGAATGGGCTGATTTCAAAAATTACCAGGGCGGCGATTTAGCGCCGGGGTTGCAATTCGAATATTTCGAGGTCAATGTGCTGTCCGTCAGCGAGCTGGACAAATACGAACCCAAAGCGACGGGCGTCATTTCCAATTTCAACATCACCGAACGACCGCACAGCGTGGCGTTCGCTTATATCTACCGCGGTTACATCAAAATTCCGCGCGACGGCGTGTACACGTTTTACGTCGAATCGAACGACGGCAGCATCCTCTACCTGGACGGCCGCGAGTTCATCAACATCGACGGCCCGCACACCGCCTTTCCCGTCTCCAAAACCATCGGCCTGAAAGCGGGCGTGTACCGGATCGAGCAGAAATATTTTCAAATGGGCGGCGGCCTGTTCAACCGCGTCACTTGGAAGGGACCCGGGATTAAAAAGCAGGAGATTCCGGGGGAAGTGCTGTTTCATTAAGTCTGTAAATGGCAAGTCAGAATTGCAATTTGCAGAGTTAAGAACGAATTAAAATAAAGGGCGTAAAATGCCAGTTTCTATTTATCCAATTTCGTTGGGCGTGGATCATTGCTATGTCCTTCAGGACAAGGGATGCATCGTTATTGACGGCGGTATGCCGAATCAGATAGATAAATTCAAAAAGGGCCTGAGCAAATTGCCGATCAAGCCGCAGGATATCCGCCTCATTCTGCTCACCCATGGACATTGGGATCACATCGGCTCGGCACGGGATATCAAGGAATACACCGGCGCACAGCTTGCCTTGCACCAGCGGGAGGTGGACTGGCTTGAAAAGTCGCTGAAACCGTTGCCTCCCGGTGTGACGCGCTGGGGTCGCACATTTGTCAGGATTATGGCGATGTTCATGTCGTCCGTTCACGTGCCGCCGGCAAAGGTGGATATGGTGCTTGGGGATAATGAGGTCTCCCTGGCGCCGTACGGCATCCCCGGCACGATTGTGCCGACGCCCGGCCACTCCGGCGGTTCGGTCAGCGTTTTGCTGGAAAGCGGCGAGGCTTTTGTCGGCGATCTGGCGATGAACGGCGTGCCGCTGCGCCTGCGGCCGGGCCTGCCCATCCTGGCGGAAAACATGGTGCAGGTGCGAAAAAGCTGGGAATTGCTGCTGGCGAAAGGCGTGCGCACGATCTATCCCGCGCATGGAAAACCGTTTTCTGCGGACGTCATTCGTAGGGCGCTGATCCATAAAAACGGAGCAAAGCTATGAAAAAATATATTATTTTGATCCTTTCGCTTGTTCTCCTCTCCTCTTGTGCGAAAAGGCGACATACGCTCATCATCCTGCCGCAAAACGCCTCCACGTTGGAGAAACTTGCGGCCAAAGAAGTACGCCGTTACATTTACCAGCGCAGCGGACAACTACTGACCATTGTGCCGGCGGATACGCTCGTCGCCGGCGAGGACGTCATCCTCGTGGCGCGAAAGGATCGCGCGCTGATCAAAGGCCTGAGCAATGAGATGAAAGCCTCGGCGGCGGATATTGGAAATGAGACATACATACTCAAAACCGTTCGTGTTGGCGGGCGCACTGTTGCGCTTGTCTGCGGCGGCGACGACATCGGCACGCTCTACGCCGCCTATCGCTTCGCCGAACATCTCGGCGTGCGCTTTTACCTGCACGGGGATGTCATACCGGAGCAAAAAATAAAATGGTGCATTCCCGACCTCGACGAAATGCGCACGCCGCTGTTCGCCGTGCGCGGCATTCAGCCGTTCCACGATTTTCCCGAAGGCCCGGACTGGTGGAACGCGGACAACTATAAAGCCGTGTTGTCGCAGTTGCCGAAAATGGGCATGAATTTCATCGGCCTGCACACTTATCCTGAAGGCAACGTCGGCCCGGAGCCCACGGTGTGGATCGGCACGAAAAATGACCTGCGGCAAAACGGCGATGTCTCTTTCAGCTACCCGGCCCGGCATTTCACTACATTGAACGGTACATGGGGTTATCAACCGAAACAGACGAGCGACTATTATTTTGGTGCGGATCAACTTTTTACCCGCGACGCTTACGGCGCCGATTACATGAAAGGCATGGCGCCGTGGCCGGCAACCGAAGCCAAATGCAATACCCTATTCAACCGCAGCGGCGATTTTTTCGGGGATGTCTTTTCCTACGCTAAAAAGCTGGGCGTCAAAACCTGCGTGGGAACGGAAACGCCGCTGGTTATTCCAAAAATTGTGCGCGAGCGGCTAGAAATAAACGGCAAGAGTCCGCAGGAGCAGAAAACCGTGCAATCGCTTTACGAGGGTGTTTTCCAGTGGGTAAAAGAAAACTATCCTATTGACTATTATTGGTTCTGGACGCCGGAAAATTGGACCTGGGGTGGCAATTCGGAGGCGGACATCCGGCGGACGCGCAATGATCTGAACGCCGCCATGGCCGCCGCTAAAAAGGTGAAAACGCCGTTCACCCTGGCCACCTGCGGTTGGGTGCTGGGACCGAAAAAAGACCGCGCCATGTTCGACAACTTTTTGCCCAAAGAGATGCCCATGAGCTGCATCAACCGCCAGGTGGGATTTGCGCCGGTAGACGTCAATTTTGCACGTCTGCAGGATCGTCCCCGATGGGCCATTCCCTGGCTTGAAGACGATCCGGGGCTGATTATCCCCCAGTTGTGGGCGGGGCGCATGCGCCGCGATGCCGCCGACGCCCTGGCCTACGGCTGCACCGGTCTGCTCGGCATCCACTGGCGCACGCGCATTTTGGGGCCGAACGTCGCCGCACTCGCCGCCGCCGGATGGGATCAGAAAACGTGGAATCCAGATTTCGGCAAGCCGTTCCAAGCCACGGATATTCATCGCATCGAAGGCTCTCCCGGCGCGTTGTTCGCCCTCTTTCCCGACACGACCCTCGGCCATGCAATCGAGGACAGCGTCTATCGCACGCTCATCTATTCCATGGACAACTATTACCTGAATCTCGACGACGGCCTCTACGACGTGACGCTGAAGTTTCTGGAGGTGCATTACAAACAAAAGGAAAAGCGTTTCTTTGGCGTCAAAATTCAGAACAAATCCGTAGCCGATAAACTGGATATTTTCGCCCGCGCCGGGTATGGGCGACCGCTGGATTTGACGTTCAAAAATGTTAAAGTAACCGACGGTCGGTTGCATCTACAGTTTCAGAAAATATCCGACAATGCCATCCTTGCCGGCATCGTCATCGCAAGACATACGGCGAAGGGGCCGGAGATCGTGCGAAAAATCAATTGCGCCGGAAAAGCGGTTGGCGACTATGAGGCCGATCCGAGCATCGCGTTACAAGGTTATGACAAGCCGCGCGATATGCCGGTGCGCGATTTCTACGCCGACTGGGCGAGGACGCAGTTCGGCGAGGAGGTCGCCGCGCCCATGGCCGAGCTGTTTGTCCGCCTGGACGGCAACTCCGCTGTCAAAAACATTGGTCAGCGAGAGGCCAATCTGCCGCGTCCCTCGGACTGGAGAAAGGGACCCGGCGGCATCTTTGCGGATGCACGGCCCTGGGATAAGGTGCGCCGGGAATACGCGTTCGTCGACCAGATGGAGCAAATGCGTCCCCGCGTGAAAGGAAAAGGCAACCTGGAGCGTTTTGACTATTGGCTGAACCAGTTTCGCTATCTGCGCGCCGTCGGCAAATTTCGCTGCACCTTGGATCGTTTCAATAAAGCGATGCAACACGTCAGAAACGAAAAAGACCCCGATATGCGTAAAAAACTGGCCGTCGAAACTGTCCTGCCCATTCGTAGACAACAAATTGTCGAATTGAATGAAATCCAAAAATATCTGCTCAACAGCATCACCACCACCGGCGGTTTGGGAACCGTCGCCAACTGGCAGCAGCACAATATTCCCATGCTCATCGAAAAACCGGGGAAGGAGATGGCTGACATCCTGGGAGAAAATTTGCAGCAGGAGTTGCTGCCGTCAAAGGACTATCCCGGCAATGAGCGGATAATTGTGCCTGGCGTGCGATCTGATCTTGAATCCGGCGAGCCTTTTCGATTGCAAATAGTCTTTTTAGGCGGGAGACCTGAAAACGCCGGTTTTTATTGGAAACTGTTGGGACAAGAACAATTTCAAAAGATGAACCTCAGCCACGTCGCGCGCGGCGTTTACAGCATCACTCTGACGCCCGATATGGTTGCCGGAGATTTTGAATATTACATCAAGGCAACCGGCGGAGACGGCAAGACGCTGCTTTTTCCGGCCACAGCGCCCGAGTTGAATCAGACGGTTGTGGTGATGCAATAACGTGAAAGGGATGATTACGGAAAAAATGTTCTTGATTCTGGTTCTGCTCGGGACCAGAGGTTGAGCGATACGTGGAATTTTTAAGAAAAATGATCAATACAAAACTCAAAGTGCCCGAGGTTCGTCAAAAAGCAACGAACCTGATTTTATGTGAGAAACTTCTAATGTCGTATGAGTTCATCTTTATATTCGTTTGATAATTAAAAGATTGATTTACGAACAAGGATTAACGATTTTTGATTTATGAAGGGATACACCCTGAACATACAAATCACACTGTTCTGTCTTGAAATCGTTTTGCCGTTAATTATCCTGCCCTTTTTATGTGGCTGTGATCAAGTTTCTTGAAAGAATGAAAGGGAAAAATGTATGCACCATTCCAAAGTTTTTTTAATAATTATGGTAATGATTGTTCTGTTTGGACCAATCGATTTGCTCCATTCGGAATCGTTAAAGGATTTTTATTTTAATGATCAGACGCAGTTGCGTCATAATACACAGACATTCTTCCATGGTCGCAAGTATTTCTTTTTGCGAAGCGGTCGGGCATTAATGATTCTCCAGTCGGACAAGGCGGATATTGGCCCGGCAATTACTTATTGGCTGTTTGATGCAGGAACTCCAAGTCAGAGTGGGAAGAAATCCAAAGCTTTCAACTTTAACCCGGCAAAGGGAAGCGTCTTTTCCAGCGCGCTCAGAGTTATCATTAGAGATGTTCCTTTTGCACCCTTTGACGAACAAACTCGAGTGCGTTGGATTGCTGAGGACAATGTTCCCATGGTGGAAGGCGTCTGGTGGGCCGATGGCATTCGTGTTACCGAACGGTTTGCAGGTTTGCCGGAAAAAGAGACCTTTCATCGATCTATATTTTTGGAAGGAGCCGATTTGGCCGGAGAGGTAGAAATTACGCTGCGACTAATGATGCCCTTCGGCAATTGCACAATCCACGATGCCGTCCTGTCGGGCCGGGCCGGTGATGCACCGGTTGCTTTGACGGTCTCTGCTGGATATCCTGTTCGGTTCGATGCAAAAGCGGGATTGGTAGATATTGGCCCAATTAAAGTCATGCCCAAACAGAAAATTAGGATCAATTCATTTCTCCTTCTCCAGTTACCTGCCGAATCTCAAAGTTCTACACAGATTGTGAAAATGGCGCAAGCGTTACTTAAAAACGGGGATGCTGTCGATCTGGAACGGGCGAAGCAAAAATGGGCATCCATGTCAACCCTGCAGACCAAGGATAAAGTAGTACAGGAAATTTATGATCATGCCCGCTATTCGCTGGACAACTTTGCCACAAAAGACGGACGAATAAACGCAGGCTATTTACAATATGGTTCCGAATGGATTCGTGACGGATCAAATACGGCTCTGGGTGCTTTAATGGCAGGGAATTTTGAGATGGCCCGGGCAATGGGAAACCACATGCTGACCAAGATGATCACTGAGGCAGGTGCCACGATGATAGGTGGTGCTTATGTCAATCCCGACAGGGAGCAGCTTGATCAGATGGGAGAGATGCTGCATTTTCTGCGAAGCTATGTAGACTGGACCGGTGATGAATCTTTGATCCGTCAAAACCGCAATAAAATTTTAGCGATGATCGAACGGCCTTTGAATCCTGTATTTCTCGATGAAACAGGAATGGTTCATAACCGCCGGGATTTTTGGGAACGAACATTCGACGATGCTTACGAGTTGATCTATCAAACCTATGTCATTCTTGGATTAAGAGAAGCGTGCAAGTTGGCACCGCTGCTTGGGGCGGAGAACAAGGTCGAGCGCTGGCAAAAAGCATCCGATCGGATGCTGAAAGCCATGCTGTCACATCCGGATCGGGCGCTGGTTCATGATGGACGTTTGATAAAAAGACGGAATGTCACAGGTAAGATTGCAGATTATTTCACCGGATATGGCGGTACGGTTTATGATTGTCCGCAAAAAGTAACGTTTCACCACCGGTTGCTTCCGGATGCCACGCAGGCCTTGCCTATCGCTTTTCGTGTGATTGATCCTCACTCGGATTTGGCCCGAAATACGCTCGAGGAAATGGAGCAGCTCTGGAATGCCCGCTGGTCCGGCGGCGGCTATTGCCGCTACAACAGCAGCAGCGAACCGAACCAGGTCGGCCCGTGGGCATTTGCCACCTGTTTCATCATGAGGGCGCAGCACGAAGCCGGGCTTTTTGAGAAAAGTCGTCGTGCTTTGGAGTATTTATATTCGATACCGGGTGGTCAAACCGGCGCCTGGCTTGAGGAAGTTCCGGCGACAAAAGGAACCACTCTATGGGACGGTTTTATTACCTGGAGCAGCGGAGAGATGACGCTTTTTATCATCCGCCATTATTTGGGTCTTCGCTTTGAAGATGGCGAACTCGTGATCCGGCCGGCCCTTTATCCGGGCAGCCCGCCGCTTTCGGCGGATATAAGGGTTCGTCGCGGTCGTCTTCATTTGGAAATACAAGGCAGCGGAGCCATTAAAGAAGCCATTGTTAACGGCAAAACTGTCCTGCCCGGGACTGACGGCGCAATACACCTCGGCCGTGATGATATGTCCGGAACAGTCGTCATCAGGACGCAATAAGTTTGTGCTGCTGATTCTATTGATTTTCGGGTATGAATCCTGTGAGATAGGATTTAGACCGGCTTTCGAAAGCAGGTTGAAAAGATATAACCAACCGGTTTTTACATGAAACATAAAAGATAATATCGTAAAAAATCTAAAAATGTCATTGCGAGCGAAGCGAAGCAATCTGGAAGCCGGCTAAGGTGCAATTTTTTTTTAAGATCGCTTCCCCGATAATTCGGGGTAAACTCACGCTCCGCTCCTCGCGATGACATGCCTTTCGACTTTTTACGAATTACTCATGGAAGGACTGATTATGAAAAAGTTTGCAATTCTGATTTTTTGCGGCGTCATGCTCCTGTCTGCCTGCCGCTCCGGTTCGGACGGAAAAAGCCGAAAGTTGGCGGCACAAATTCACAATGATGCAAAATTGGACCAAGTTAGTGAAATGGCTCAGGCTCTCATAAAAACCGGATTCAACGCGGGAACGAGCTACGGCGAAGTCTGGATTCGGGATTTCAATACCTTTATCGAGGTTTCGTGCGATGTTCTACCGCACGAGCAGGTGAAGGAAAAACTGCTGATTTTCTGTAAATTGCAGGGCGATGACGGCAATATCATCGACGGATTTATCCCCAAAGAAAAGGCGCATGTTGCTTATGATTTCATTTACACGGATCGAGCGCCGCAATATGCCGGACACAAAAACACAGTAGAAACCGACCAGGAATCCAGCCTGGTGCAGGCGGTATCGAAATATATTCAAAAAACCGGAGATGTTGCCATTTTGCAGGAAGAGGTGTCTGGCAAGACCGTACTCGAACGTCTTGAAATGGCCATGCAGTTTTTGCTGGATAAACGTTTTTCTAAAAAATACGGTCTGCTATGGGGCGGCACGACTGCGGATTGGGGTGACGTGCAGCCGGAGCACAAGTGGGGTGTGGTTCTGGACGAAAACA
>JAACEJ010000485.1 GCA_011682565.1 Actinomycetota bacterium
AGGGCGGACGATTCTGCCATTGTGCTTGCGGGGCCGGGATACGTCTGAGAAGAGGTCCTGCAGCCGGGTGGTAGTATCCTGTTTGGCCGGGCATCTCAGCATAGCAATTAACAGCCAGTATCCCGCACAGGTGAAGTGCGTACAAAAATCCTGATAGTTTTATCTGACACCATCGTAATTTTTATAAAGCCTTCTTTTCCTATAAAATTTCATATTTTGAATTTTTTTCCAATATTTTTAACCTTCTCACACAGGCCTGCAATCAGTGTCTTGGATGTTTCTGTTATAGTCTGATTCAAAAATATGATTCATACCCTTAAGGGCAGAAGCAAAGGAAGAAGCATGGTTGAAAAAATAACCTCAAGGTCACACGTAGAAATTATTAATTTGGATTTGAGATATGCAAAATTCAGGTTAAAGTCCAAAAGAATTGAAAGGGCATTGCTTGCCTCAATTATTGAACATGATATCCAGGAGCCACTTAAGGGCATTGATCTTGGAGACGGGACTAAAATTCTTCTTGATGGCTTTAAGCGGTACAGGTGTGCAAAAAAGCTCAATATCGGGATGGTTCCCTATAGTTCCTTTGGAAGTGATGAGCCCCTTGGTATTATCAAGCTAATCAGAACCTCAATCGCCCGCCCCCTTACGATCCTGGAACAGGCTAAAATGATTGATGAGCTTAAAAAAGTGCATGGCATGACCCATGGAGATATAGCCGATCTTCTTCAAAAAAGTAAGGGTTGGGTAAGCATGCGGAGTGGTATTCTTGGAGAAATGAGTAAGTACGTGGCAAAACGGGTATTTAACGGAGATTTTCCAGTTTATTCATTTATGTACACACTGCGAAAGTTCATACGTATAAACACCATATCAAAAAAAGAGATCGATGAATTTGTTAAATTGGTTGCCGGAAAAGGGCTAAGCATCCGTGATATTGAACTTTTGGCTAACGGTTTTTTCAAGGGGTCTGATAATTTACGGCAACAGATTAAAGAGGGTCATCTCACCTGGGGCCTGAACCAGTTAAAAAAATCATCAGGTAGGACAACAGAGTGTACAAATACAGAACAAATGATGCTCAGGGATCTTGAGTCTGTGCAACGATATATGCAAAAAATCACCTATAGAGCCAGGGATGACAGTCTTGGTAGTGATACCTTCCAGGCCCAGGCAAGCCTTCTTGTACAAGGGATTATAGATATTATGGATAATTTCATCATTGCTGTGAGAGGTTTATATGATCGATGTGAACAAGCGTAAAGCAATTTTTCTTCTTCATAATGAAGGCATGGGTGTCCGTGAAATATCCCGCAAACTTAGGGTCAGCACCAATACTGTCAGCAATATTATTGACCAGAAGGGCCAGCTCCCTGAGACAATAAGGCAGGACAAAATAAATGTTGACCCTGAACTTCTCAGGAAGCTTCATGTAAAATGTGATGGTTACGTCCAGAGAATCCATGAAATTCTTACTGAAGAAAAAGGAATTTTGATCGGGTATTCCACATTGACACGCAATATACGTGAACTGAATCTTGGGCAACCAAAAAACCAGCGCTGTGACCAGAGACCTGATGAACCAGGAGCAGAAATGCAGCATGATACAAGCCCATACACCATAAAAATTGGAACAAACCGGGTCAAGGTCGTTGGCAGTGTTATCTACATGAGATACTCAAAGATGCGGTATCTAAAATTTTATCGTTCATTTAACCGATTTGCCATGAAGTGCTTTATTCATGAAGCGCTGACCTTCTGGGGCTATACTGCTCCGGTCTGTATTATTGATAACACAAATCTTGCCCGCCTTCGGGGAACCGGCAAAAATGCTGTTATTGCCCCTGAAATGAAGCAGTTTGCCAAACAATATGGATTTGAATTTATCTGTCATGAAGTTGGGCATGCCAACAGAAAAGCCGGTAACGAGCGCAGTTTCTATACAGTAGAAACCAATTTCTTTCCAGGCCGTAACTTTGAAACCCTGGAGGACATGAACCAACAGGCATTTGACTGGGCAACCATTAGAATGCCCAACCGGCCGGTAAGCAAAACCAGGATGATCCCGGCCAAGGCATTTGAGTATGAACAATCTTTTCTTAAAAAGCTACCTGCCTATATCACGCCTCCTTATATTGTCCATGAAAGAGGAACGGATCAGTACGGATATGCCACTGTTGATGCGAACTATTACTGGGTGCCGGGAAAAACAAGGTTTGATGTAAAAGTCCTGCAATTCTGTGATCATATGGAGATCTATCATAATAGAAAGAAACTGGCAGAATATCCATTGCCGCTGGACGGCATCAAAAATGATAAAATCAGTCCCAAAGGAGAACCCAAGCCAAGATACCAGCCCAACAACCGGAAAAGACCCACAGCAGGCGAGGAAAAAATTTTACGCTCTACAGCTCCTGAAGTAGATGCCTATCTTACTTTTGCCCTTACAATGAAGGGCAAGACCCGACATAGATTTGTTCGTCAATTATACAGTCTGCATAAAAAAACAGCTCTGTCTGTGTTTGCTCAAGCCCTGAAACGTGCATTGAAATATAGAATCAAAAGTGTGGATACCATTGAAAATATTATCCGACTGCTTTTAAGACAGTCAAACTATGAAATGCCATTACCTCAGATCGATGGAGAGTTCACAAACAGACCGGCATATCTTGAAGGCCGATTTGCCGATGAGGTAGATCTATCAATTTACGAAAATAAGGAATAACAATGGATGAAGAGTTTGAAAAAATGCTTAAATATCTTGGGTTGAGAGGCTTGCTTGCCAACTGGGACCATTATATCACCATTGCTAAAAAAGGCAGCTTCTCATCTGTCCGGCTTTTAAAGTATGTGATTGAGCAAGAATACAAAATAAAACAGGAAAATGCCAGAAAAAGAAGGATCAGTCTTGCAAAAATCCCGGAACCATTTGTTATTGAAACGTTTCCTTTTGACAGGCAGCCGAAATTAAATAAAAAAATAATTCTTACCCATTATGATTGTCTTGATTACATGTCAAAGCAACAGAATATGATCTGGATTGGCCCCACAGGCACAGGCAAGACAGGGCTTGCAACAGCTTTTCTTACCCAGGCAATAAATAAAGGATACCGGGGGAAATTTATTTTGTTTCCGGAACTTGTGGAGACTCTTTACCAATCCCTGGCCGATCATTCAGAGAAAAAGGTTTTAAAGACTTTTGCAGGCTATGATTGTTTGTTAATCGATGAAATCGGCCTCATCGAGATCGACCCTGTACAGGTGGGTTTGTTTTTTAGCCTGATGCACGAAAGACATAAGAAAAAAACCACCTTGATTACCTCTAATCTCGGGTTTGATCAATGGGGTTCTTTTTTGAAAAATACTCAACTGACCGCTGCCCTGGTTGATCGATTAACGGAAAACAGTCATGTCATTAACATGAAAAATTGTAAGAGTTTAAGGACCAGGCTTGATCAGCAATAGTTCTTTTGAAAAAATCAGAGCAAAAGCAAATGAAGTAAGAGATATTGATCTTGGTGTCTTGCTGCAATACTTTGGAAGCACCAAAGACCTTCAAGACAAGGCTAAATGGCACACCAGCCAAGGGGTGGTATCTGTAAATGGTCCGAAATTCATGAATTGGACCCAGGGAACAGGTGGCGGTGGTGCCATTGATCTTGTTATTCACTCAACTTTCGGGGTTAATATTTCCTGGATGTGTTAAGTTTAACCAATTGAAATAATTAAAAATATTGACGAGAATCACTATCTATGATATGTATTATT
>JAACEJ010000486.1 GCA_011682565.1 Actinomycetota bacterium
TCATCCCTTTTTGCCAGGCTGTTGTTTTCAAAATAGAGTACGGCAATTGTTTTTTGCGCACCGGCGATCAAGACGCCTGCGACAAGAGCTAATAAAACAAAGACAAACAGCAGGAATACAATTTTTTTATTTCTCATTTTTCGAACCTTTTTATTTGGATATAAAATAAAACGTTTTCCTTTCATGAGTAAACCGTAAAAATCCGAAAAACATATCATCGCGAGGAGCGAGGTGACAGTTTATCCCGAGTTATCGGGGAAGCGATCTTGAAAAAACTGCATCCCAGCCGACATCCAGATTGCTTCGCTTCGCTCGCAATGACATTTCAGGACTTTTTACGAGCAACTTTTTCATTAGCAAGCCAACTGTTTCAGACGAGTGATCTGTTCATCATCGGCTATGGCAAGCAGTTTATCGTTTGCTTTAAGAATGGTACTGCCGAGAGGGTTAATTTGCGTAGCCAGGCCCGGCTCTTCAATGGCAAGAATGAGAGCCCCTCCGGTGTCGCGCTTGATGTGCGATTCATCCAGACGTTTACCAACCAAGTTACTGGACGGCAGCAATTCAACTTTTTCCAGGCGCAGCCCCAGGGTTGCTCCGGGAGAAAAAGCATCGATGAAATCGATGATGTCGGGCTGCACCATGAGGGCAGCCATTCTTCGTGCACCGATTTCAAATGGCGAAACAACCCGGTCGGCGCCCGCACGGATCATTTTTTTCAAAGAGGCTTCATCGGTTCCACGTGCAATGATCCGTAAATTGGCATTCAGCGCTCTCGCCGTAAGAACAAGATATACATTTGCCGAATCATCGGAAATCGCGCTGATTAACCCGCGGGCATACTTAACGCCCGCGCGTTCTAAGATTTCATCATCCGTCGCCTCCCCCACGGCGGCAAGATAATCCTTTGCCAGCGCCTCGCTGATTTTATCCTCATCTTTGTCGATAACGATGAACTTTTCCTGCATGTTGTGCAATCTGCTACAAACCTCTATGCCGATTTTCCCATACCCGGCAACAATTATATGATTTTTCAGGTTTGTTATTTCCTTTTCCATTTTTCTTCCTCGCAACAAATCGAGTATTTGCCCTTCAACAAAAAAAGCCGCAATATTACCCACTGCATAACTGCCGACGCCGATTCCCAATAAAATCAAAATCATTGTAAAAATTCGTCCCGATGAGGATAAATCACGTACTTCACGAAAACCAACGGTTGCAATGGTAATCACCGTCATATAAACGGCATCCAGAAAATTCCATTTTTGCAGCACCATATAGCCACTGGTGCCCAAAAGCATAACGCCCAAAACGAGTGATCCGGCAATCACCAGTTTCCGGTAAAGGGGATTTGGCGCTCTGTAATAATCGGGAAATTTCATAAGAATAAAGAGTCGGACTTATTCATACTCATTCCAGCTTTTAATGTGCAAATCCTTAATGGTTTTTCGGGAAACCGCCTCGACGAAACGACGCGCGAGCTGGACATTTGTAAAAAGCGGTATGGCAAAATCGACAGCTTTGCGGCGGATGATGTAATCATTTGTCAATTCTTCTTCCTGGAAATTTTTGGGAATATTTATCACCAGATCGATTTTGCCGCCGGTGAGATAATCGATAACGTTCGGTTGTTTTTTAGACAAAGGCCAGTGCAGCTTTTTTACATGAATGCCGTTGTCTTCCATAAACCGCGCCGTGCCGCCGGTGGCAAAAAAATTCATCCCCATTTCCTGCATTGTACGTGTGGCGGAAAGGAATTCAGCTTTTGTTTCTATTGGGCCGGTGGAAAGCAGAACATTCTTCACCGGAATTTTATATCCAACGGAGAGTAAGGATTTCAGAAATGCCTCTTCAAAATCGTCACCAATGCACGCTACTTCTCCGGTGGAAGCCATTTCCACACCAAGTGTCGGATCGGCACCATCCAGACGTGTAAAGGAAAATTGCGGCGCTTTGATGCCGACATATTCCAGATCGAAAGCCGAGCGATCGGTTTTCGGAACATGATGTCCCATAATTACGCGTGTGGCGTAATCAATAAAATTCATTTTGAATATTTTGGAAACGAACGGAAAGCTCCGTGATGCCCGCAGGTTGCACTCGATCACTTTGACATCATTTTCTTTGGCGACAAATTGTATATTAAACGGTCCGTTAATTTTGAGCGCCTGAGCGATTTCCCTGGCAATTTTTTTCACCCGGCGTGTGGTTTCCAAAAAGGTTCTTTGCGGCGGCAGCACCATTGTCGCATCGCCGGAATGAACGCCTGCATTCTCCACGTGTTCCGTGATGGCGTAAACCCGTAATTCACCTTCCTGCGCCACGGCGTCAATTTCTATTTCCTTGGCATTTTCAATAAACTTTGTGATAACGACCGGATAGTCGGTGGAAATTTGCGCTGCTTTGTTGAGAAATTTTTCCAGTTCCTGGTCGTTTGAAGCGACGCTCATCGCCGCACCACTCAGAACATAAGAAGGACGAATGAGAACAGGATAACCCACTTTGGCTGCAAATATTTTGGCCTCACCGATCGACGTCGATTCCTTCCATTCCGGTTGATCAATATGGAGTTCATCCAAAAGTTTTGAAAACTTGTGCCGGTCCTCTGCATTATCAATACTATAAGCAGATGTTCCAAGGACTTTAACACCATGCTGCGACAGTTTCAGCGCCAGATTATTGGGAATTTGACCGCCCATGGAGAGGATAACTCCAACCGGTCTTTCTTTTTCATAAATATCGACGACCGTTTCAAAGCTCAGCTCATCAAAATAGAGCTTGTCGCATTCATCGTAATCCGTGCTCACCGTTTCGGGATTATAATTAACCATAATTGTCTGGTAATTCAGGCTTTTTAATGTCTTTACGGAATTAACACAGCACCAGTCAAATTCGACAGAACTACCGATTCGATAGGCACCGCTTCCCAAAACCATAACGGAATTTCGTTCGAGAAATGAAGCGTCATCTTCCATGCCGTTGTAGGTGAGGTAAAGATAATTCGTCTGCGCAGGATATTCCGCTGCCAACGTATCAACACGCTTAACGCTGGGCGTGACGCCATAAGCCTTGCGCAATTCGCGAATTTCCTGTTCGCTCTTCTCAAGCACCCGGCCGATTTGCATGTCAGAAAATCCGGCCTGTTTTGCTTCCAGAAGCAAATCCTTGGGACAGCGTTGTTCCCCCGCATTGGCCAGTTGTTTTTCAAGATCAACGACATTTTGAATTTTATAGAGGAACCACTTGTCTATATGCGTCAAATCATGAATTTCATCGATGGAAATATCGGCTTTAATCGCATCAGGGATGGCGTAAACTCGAAGATCCGTGGGTTCGGCGAGTTCCTTCCTCAGATTTCCAAAATCCATATCTTTATTTTGCACAAGACCAATTACACCGACCTCGAGCATACGCAGGCCTTTTTGCAAAGCTTCCTCAAATTTGCGCCCAATGGCCATCACTTCGCCAACAGATTTCATTCCCGAGCCGAGTTTGTTGGAAACAAGATGAAACTTTTTCAAATCCCAGCGTGGAATTTTTACGACAATATAATCCAGCGCCGGCTCAAAACTCGCTTTGGTAATTTTTGTAATCGAATTCGGCAAATCTATCAGGCTGAAACCAAGGGCAAGCTTTGCGGCCACGGATGCAAGCGGGTAGCCCGTGGCTTTGGAGGCGAGAGCGGAAGATCGGGATAACCGCGCATTAATTTCGATTACACGATAGTCCTCGGAATTGGGGTCGAGAGCATACTGGATATTGCATTCG
>JAACEJ010000002.1 GCA_011682565.1 Actinomycetota bacterium
GACCGTAGGAGCGGGCAATTCTGAAAATACGCAGCCAGCCGTCCACGGACATGTCGGGATAGCCGGTCAGCGGGAAAATGCAGCATTCTAATGTTCCTCGCAAAAATGTCGGTCTGCCATTTACCGTAAATTGTCTGCCTTTGGTTTTGAACTCGCGCAAACCAAAATCGACCGTTTTTTCGTCGTGAAATTTTTGCTGACCTGATTGCCCTGAAAATGATATCCGCATGTGATACATGGCCGGATTGAATTCATCCCACAGCAGAGCATCCTTGCCCAGGGGATAGACGAGTTCAATGACCGTCTCTTTATTTTGCAGCGTGATCCGACGACTGATCGCCCTGGCGGCATGTTGCCGTTTCGCATTCCAATTCTCCGCCGCAAAAATAAGCGTCCCGCCCGTTTTTCCGCCGCTGTTGTTGTGCATGATCAGATGCACACGAACGGATATGTTCTCCACATCGGCATAAAGCTGCACCTCGCCGATATGCACCCTGTCCCTGGCCTGCAATTCAATTTTGCCGATAATGCCGTTCCAATTCGTTTGCGTGTGCTCGGTGATGGCATGCGCGTTACTGCCAATGTTGTATTTCATGGTGTTGTTAACCCGAATGCTAAGGGAATGTTTTCCGGGCGTCAACACCTCCGATAAATCATAAATGTGCGGTGTACTCAAACTTTCGCGCATATCAAAATAAATATCGTCAACATAGAGCTTTGTCTCCCAGTGGCAGCGTTCCAGATAGAGGGTGATCTCTTTTCCTTGCCAACTCTCCGGGATGTCGACATCCCTCTGATAGACGACCGGCCCGACATATTCATACTCCCGATTCAGATGCCAGGGATTTTTGCCCATGGTCCTTATTCCCAGGCGATTCTCATCCAGCGACCCGGGCAGATGCGCGGTGTATGGAAATTCCAATTTATGACGGAATCTTTTTCGAATGCGAAAATCCCGCGTTACATCGATCTTACAACGCCAGTCGCCGGCGAGGTTGATGGTTCGGCAGGTCGTCTCGTCGCTCTTTGCGCTTGTTGCGAATGCAAGCAGAATAATAAAAATGATCGGTTCATACTTCATGCCGTTTTAACCTCCATTGCCTGGTCGGCAACAATGCTTCACATTTGTTTAATTATTTTTTGGATAAACTTGCTTGTGGTTCAATTAAGCTCCCGATCAAAATCCCGCAACAGTCCACAAATAGGATGATCTGTGATGATTGTCATTCTCGGCCAAATACAATTTTCCTTTTTTATCTACTGCCATTTCATGTATGCGAGCAGGAATATTTCCATGCTCATCTTTTATTTTGTCGAGCAAGGTTACGGCTTTGTCACCGGGATTCCATTTAAACAATTGTGTATCGCCCTTAATGCCTCCGCCGCCGTACAAGGTTCCGTTGTCATTCATGGTTAATGCCGGCAATCTTCCGGCAGGCATGACGTTTGCAATTTTCTCAACTTTTGGAGAACGAGTATCTATTCGACACAAGGTTCCGGCAGTCGATCCCGTATAGATATATCGCTTTCCATCGAATAACATGGAATCACAAAAGCCCAGGTCTTCCTTGTGGCGTGTTTGGTCACGATGAAAGGGAATATCTCTTTCCTGAGGAGGATCACTTGCAAGCTGATCCTTATCAGCTTTTCTCGATAAACCAAAATCAAACCAGTCAAACTTGTCGGTGGCCGGATGATAACGAAACAAACGCACGGGTGTTTTACTTTGTACTTCGTCAAAAGCACGGGTTTCAGCATACGTTCCCCAAAGATACCCTTGGTTATCAACGACTGCATTATGAGCCTGCACAAAGGAGGTTGCATTGGTGAGATATGCCAAATTTGTGAATTGCCTGCTCTTTATATCATAGCAAATTAAAAATTCGGCAGGATAAGTAAAACAATAAATTTTGCCACGTTTGAAATCTGCAGCTATGGATTGGATGTAGAGATGAGGGAAAGGTATCCCAAGCACCGTATAACTGCCGTCTTTTGGGGAATATCGAATTAATTTCCCGCCTATAGCTTCATGTTGCTGATCAATATCATGAAGGAGTGAAGTGCCGAAATAATAATTTCCATCATCAGGATTTTTCAACAAAGTTCTGTGTATTTTGACGTCGAATCTGTCGACATGTTTTTGTGCATTTAGGGACTCGAATCTATCCTGATCAGGCCAAAACCGATAAAGAATATCACTATACATGGCATTCAAACCACAATAAAGGCAGCCCTCCTCCTCGCCCCACGTAACGGCATCAAAACTTATCCATCCTGTTCGGTAAGACTCGTCATTGTAAAGTTTATGGTAAGACCATCTACCTTCAACTTTACTTTGCCAGTTATCAAACTTGTAATTTCTTAAAATATGAGAATGAATTATCATATCTTTGTTTTTCATCGTTCTTACCCTTTTCCATGAAAGAGTAACTCGTAAAAAGTCCTCAAGTGTCATTGCTTTTCGAGTTTTTACGAATTACTCATGCAATAAAACGTCCAATGCAATTTTCCGCTCATTATTTTATTTCTCAAACTCCGGCAACTGTGTGCGAAAATCATACGTATCCAGATTGACATTGAACATCCAGTTACGTCCGGCTTGCATCATCAGCAGTACCAGCAAATTTTTTCCTTTTTTCAGCTTGATCGGAACAGCGGCCATGTTGTATTCAAAAGCATGTTTATCCGGATATTCATAGACGATCTTTCCGTTCAGCCATACGTACACGCCGTCGTTGTGGCCGATACGCAGGGTGGTTTCAATGTCTTTGTCGCACACGATCTCCGTGGCGGCATAGGCGTAGCAGTTCTCGTGCGGGTCGAGTTGTTTGTCCAGACGCACAATGCTCCGGTCGCCGATCTCCGCTTCCTTCCACTGGAGATCGGTTCGCCCGATGGGGTACATGTCCCGCCCCTTTTCCCTGGGATAGCCGGGAAAGGACTGCGAGATGACGAACGCCTTGACCTGCGCCGGTTGATCGACGATCTTGTAGCCCTCGACGCCAATTTTACCGTCGCCCGTCAATTGCAGCGTCAGCATGTGCTCGCCGGCAGCCAGCGCCGGGACGTAAAAATCCTCGAACGCCGGCAAAATCGAGCCGACGTCCCGGGTGCAGGTCAGCACGCCGACGGGACGATCATCGATAAATATTTTGGCCGCGCCATAGTCCCGGCTCACGGCCTTGCCGATGGTCAATTGATAATCGGAGTATTTATCGACGTTGAAGGTGAAACGAACACGGCCGTTGCCGCTGTATTCGTAAAAGCGACCCGGACGTCCCATTTTGGATATCTCCTGCCATTCCACGATGCGCACTTTGGCACCGTCAAGCTTTCCGTAGGAGGCGATGCGCATCTCCGGCGGCAGACCGCGATCCCACGGTTCCACGACGCGGTAGGGCGTTTGCAAACGCGAGTCGGGAAAGCGTGTAGCATTGCCGTAGCAGTCGGTGGCGACGACGGAGTAGAGGATACCCTCGTAGGTGAGTGGAATGTCCGCGTAAAAAGTATGGCTCTCGAATCTCCGTTGCATGGGAATCGGCTTACGCCATTCCACCGTGCCCGGCAGCAGCTTCCATGCCGCCCGGACGCTGTCTACGCCCGAAGCGTCGGTGACGACGGCTTCCACGTGCGCAACGCCATGCTCCTTGTCGATGACGATGCCGGCTTCATTCCAGGCTACGTCCGGCCCCTGGTCGTCACAGGTAATGAACGTGCGGTACGGCTGTTTTTTGCCGTTTTCGGGAACGGTCATCTTTTGCGAGCCGTCGTTGACGGTGAACCAATAGTTCAGCACGTTGCCTTCATGCAGCCTGTCGCCGGGCACGACCGCCTGCCACGTCCATTTTTCCGTCGGCGTCAAGGAGACGGTCTGCGCTTTGTCAGCGCCGACGGTGTAATGCAACTGCACCTCGGCCTTTACCGACGCCGTCGTCCCCAGCACGAGAGGCAGATTAACGTACGGCCGGGTTCTGAACGTGGGCACATAGCCGCTCTTCAGCGCACGGGAATCCCCGGCCTCCCGGATCACTTCGCGCACCCGCGTCAAATCAGCCTGTAAATCCGGCAACTGGTCCGACCAAGTAAACGCCTCGCCCGTGCGCAGGGGATCGTAGATCGGCTTGTACTGGGCTTCGGCGGTCGCCGCTAATTTTTTCCAATAGTCCGTAGCCCTGAGCACGCAACGTTCCGCCTTGACAAGCTGCGACACATCGTCCGTTTTGTAATAAAACTGCAGGGCGACGGCGGCGCGATCCTTTTCCGCATAATAACGCGCCAGCCAGGCCAGTGCTTCTACGTCCGTTTTCACATGCCGCCACTCTTTTTTCGATTTCGAGGCCTCGGTTCCTTCGAGCAGTTCAAATATCTGATCCGCCAGTTGGTCAAATTCTTGCGCCGCCATCAGCGGCGTGATTTTGCCGTTGACACTTTCGGACAGGCGGGCCTGAGCATAATCAGCGCAGTTCAGATAAACGTGCCGATCCAGCACGGGAGATCGGGCGAAATAGTCGATGTCATAGATTTTATCGTTTCGATGGTAGGAATCGACAATGGCGTTTCCGGTCTCAAATTCCGGCGCCATCAGGCGATGATCCGGGCCATGCGCATGATGCCGGAAGATGAGCGGCACGACCCGGCTGGCCGTCGTGGTCAAACGATATATCTTTCGGCCGGCTTCCGCCCCATAGTGCTCGATAAAGGTGTTCACAAAGACGCTGTCCGGCGTGTTCGGGTCGTAGCCGAGGCGGCCCCAGGTGAGATACCACGACCAGTAGCGTTCCGGCATGTAGCGCATATAATCCGCTTCCTGTGAATTTTTAAAAACCCGCTCCGGCTCCTGGTGAAAGTAGGCGGTGATCGGTTCCATGGTAAAGCCGATGGCTTTGCCAAAGGTGCAGGAACGCATGGTGCGGCGGGCGAATTCTGCATCGTTCCACGGGAACAGCCGGTGCGTGCCGTTGGAGCGGATTTGCCAGATAATTTGCCAGTAACGCGGATAGTTCAGGAACTCGCCGTAAGAGTTGTCCCGCCAGATATCGGGATAGAACTCGGCCTCCTCGAAAGCGCAAAGTGCGTGATAGGGGGCGGCCAGGTGCTCGCCGTTGTATTTGATTTCCAGATAAAAATGGCCCGGATATTTCATGCCGATTTTGGACAGGCTGCGAAAATTGGCCAGCCAGTGCCGCGTGTACAGGCGGATGTCTTTTCGCCCGGATTTTGCGACGCCGTCGATGTAGGATTTTTCAAAAAAATCGGCGCTTTTGCCCGACTCGCCGATGCGGAATCCGAACATCCACAGCTTTGGCACGCGGCGCAGCAACTCGGCAATGGCCCAACTGATGTACTCGACCATCTTTTTCTCATCGCCCATGTTGACGTTGGGGATGTCGGCGGAATAGTTCATCAACGATACGTGAACGCCGTGGTCTTCGGCAATATCCACAATACGTTTGAGCATGGCCAGGTTACGTTCCTGGTTTTCCTCCGGCCATATTGCCTCGGGCATGGCCGGATATTTGATAAAAAACGGCAGCAGGTTGGGAAAATTGGTTAACGGGAAGCGGTACATGGCGTGAATGTCGCACAGGTTGTAGCGGTTGCGGGCGAGCATAGCGAAATAATTCTGCCAATACTGTTCATCATAGAACCATTTTGAAATGCCGGCCCGTTTGGTCTCGACGGTAATAAACGGATTGTCGGCCCTAATCTGCAACGCCGGTTCGTCAAAAGCCGCATGAATGTTCTCCAACACGGCCTCGCCCCGACCGGGTGCAAATTTAATTTGTTCCGTCAATGCAAAAATGCCATACATCAACCCGACGGCGTCTGAGCCGGCTACGCTCGTCTTTTTGTCCTGCACGGAAATGCGGAAGGATTCGGGCTTTTCCCAGTTCTGCGCTGTATTTTCATCCGGCGAAATGATTTCGATCAAATAACCGTCGACCTCGGCGGCTTTATTTTTTAAAAAGCTGAAAGTGATCCCTTTTGCCGTCAGGGCGGATTGCAAATCTCCCAGGGCAAATTGCGGCGGGGATTCTAATCCTCCCTTGATTGAGATTAGCAACTCATGGCCAAAGAGCGGACAAGCCATTAGCACAAAGACAAAAAGAATAAATATTATAGACCCAATCATTGTATTTTTGAAAAAAGTCATCATCTCTCCTATCAATTTTTAAAATTTGCAAACAACAAAATAGCGCAAATTTCACAAAAAATCCAGTTTAACTTCCGTTTCGTCCCAAATTGAATTAGGGACGGAGGAGAAAGTCAGATGCTTAAGAAAATGATGAACAGCGTCAAAATGATGGTTCTTTTCATTGTAAACTTTTGGCTATCGTTTAGACCTCAAAGGTCTTGAAGACCTTTGAGGTCTCTCGTCACTTTATCAATCCAATCTCCTCCACCGGAATCCGCTGAAACCCCGGCGGCATGGCGGGCGAGTCGTATTGAATGCGGATAGAATCGTCGTCGGTCAGCAGAATGCTTTTATCGACATCGATGGCATTGTCCTTAAAATAGACCAGCGGTTTGGAAAATTTGGCGTCAAAGAACTCGATCCACTTGCCGCCGGCGCTGATGTTGCGGATGATTCCGTTGCCTTTGGGAAGCGCGGGATCATTCTCCAACAGATGCACGAGTTGTGGATAACGCGTGCTGTAGGGCGGCCTGTCCGGGTGAACGGCCTCGAGCCGAATGAACAGCGTGCTGTCTGTGCCGTCAAAATAATGTTTTGCCCAGCCTTTGCCGCGGGCGTCCACGTGTATGGCTGGAGCGCCATCGATAAAAACATTGTTTTCCACCAGGTTGTCCCTGCCACCGCCGATCATCACCGAACGACCCGCTTTGTAAAAGATGTTACCGAAAATCGTTGCGCCGCTGGACCAGTCGTCGAGATAGACGGCCATCACATCGGTAAAGCCTTTCCGGCCTTCGACGCCGTGCAAATGGTGAAAATAATTGTAGCGAATCACCGTGCCCCGCTGCGTCCAGTCGCGGCCGTTGTACAAAGCGCCGGCGTCGCCGGTTTCCATGCAGACGTGATGAATTTCATTGTATTCGATGAGATGATCGTTGCCCCAGAAAGAGACGGCAGTGTGCGGCAGGTCGTGGATGAGGTTATGTTTGACGATATTGCCCACGCCGTACATGAAAATCGCGGCGCGGTAGGTGCGCACCCAGCGGGAACAATCGTAAATCTCATTGTTGATGACATAATTTGCGCCGGGCGTTAACGAGGCTCGATCGCCGCCGCCGAGAATGATGCCCCCTTCGCCGGTCGAATGGATGAGGCAGTCGATGACGCCGTTATTGTATCCGGCCAGACCGTTGTAGAGGGTATTTTTGTAAATCTCGCCGCCGGGATTGTCGATTAGTTTGCCGATGCTGACGGCCACCGTGCCCATATTGCGCAGGGTGCAGCCTTTTATCATGTTGTCACGACCGCCAACGATTTCGATGCCGGCGCCGCAAGTGTACTCAAAGGTCAGGCCCTGTAACGTAACGTTTCTCGTGTTTTGCAGCGAGACCATCTGCGCCTGCAACAGCGAAACGAACACCCGGGCTTTCTCAATGTCGGATGGAGGCCAGAAATAGAGCAGGCCGATCTCTCTGTCGAGATACCATTCACCCGGCGAATCCAACTCTTCCAGCAGATTCAACGCATAATAGCGCTTGCCTTTGGTGTAGGGATAGCCGCCATACGGCGCTTGCGTCAAAATCGTTCGGGCTGCAGTGTCAATGCGGGCGACCTGCACGTAAGTGTCCGCCCAATCCCATTTCCAATAGCCGTGCAGCCACACATCCGGGGCGTCCGTCCAGCGCGATGGGCGGTTTCCGTCATAAACAAAGCCTACTCCTTCAAGCGTTTCGGGCACATCCTTAATCATCGCCCAGCCCGAATTTGGCCAGCGAGCCAGCGTCATGGGCTCGCCATTAAAA
This sequence comes from Actinomycetota bacterium, assembly GCA_011682565.1. Lineage (GTDB taxonomy): Bacteria > Zhuqueibacterota > Zhuqueibacteria > Residuimicrobiales > Krinioviventaceae > Hydrothermomicrobium. Next base: position 7,939 of record JAACEJ010000002.1, read on the forward strand.
TACAACTCCAGGCCTGACGGCTGAATGGCCCGGCCAAAGCCCCTGGCTGAAAGCTTGCCAAACCCGGTAATCTCCAGAGCCTTTAGATCGATCGTCATAATGTGATCGCGAAATGGAGGGGCGATTTTGTTGTAATTTCGAGTGTGTGGATTCAGCGCCTCAAAGCCGCTGATTTCCCTGCCACCAATAATATGCGCCTGTTCTCCGGGACAGGCACGAATGACGAGGGGAGAATCCGGGGAAGAATCGGCACCTTGCAGCACAAGCGTGTGGCGAAACGGGTACCAGCCCTCTCGCAGGTAGATTGTCACCGGGCCGCCGGGGTTTTCCCTAACAGCGCGGACACCCCGTTCCAGCGTGACAAAAGGGCGGTCTTTTGTCCCGGCGTTTTCATCGTTGCCTGTGGGAGAGATGTAAAACGCTTTTTCAGGGGAAGGGTTCATGCCCCGGCTGTTCGCAAAACAGGACATAAAAAGTAATGCCAGCAATGCGATTCTTGAAATACTTTTCATAATAGTTGATCTCTTTTTACCATCAAAAAGTCGACTTTAGCGCTGCTGCTTTTGGCTTCGCGGGACCAATAATAGATTTCATCCTGGCCGGCGGCCACCAACTCCTGCCCCACGAATTGTTCTGCCATGGCTCCCTGATAAATACTCAGCAAATCAGTCTTTGTGTATTCCACATCAATCGGCATACCACACAAATGCTGCATCAAGCCGATGTCTAAAAGTGCTGTCCTATGCTTCGGGCCGTGGACGTAAAAACATAGATAAATTGAATTTTACAAGGTAAAAATTAACATGTTATTTTAAAAAAACAAGGTTAATATTAAAGTTTTCTTGACTCCAACTGGTAATATCAATATATTGTAAATAGTTGTTGGTTTGTCTCTATATGTTGTGTATGGAGGCATCGTAAGAGGGAATCCGGTTATAATCCGGAACTGCCCCGCAGCGGTAATCAGGAACGACCGCCATCTTATGCACTGCCTGACCGGTGGGAAGCGATGGCCAGTAGGAAACCCGTAATGCCTGAAAGTCCGAAGACCTGCCAATGACTCCGCTTGATGCGGTGTGACATCTTGCTTTCGCGGGAAATGCAAATGCTCGCAAACCAAAGGGACTATTTCCTCGTTTTATCATTCCCTTGTTTGTGTTCTTCCTCTCCAACTCCTGCGATGGCGATTTGTCTCTTTTGGAAATGGATGCGCGGACATCATTTCCGGGATGGAACATTCCTGTAAACTGCCCGGACCTTCCATTTTTCTCAGAATCAGATAATCTTTTAAAAACTTACCGGAAGGAGTCAGGAAAATGGAAACAATCACCCTGGAACAGGACTGTAGTGTCGTTACTTCACCCCAGGAGTCTTCCCACTTTACCCACGTTCGTAAACGAGACGGCAGAACGGCCCCGTTCGATGCCGCAAAAATCGAGGCGGTTATCCTGAAAGCGGGCAAAGCGAGCGAAGAATTCAACGGAGAAATAGCTCGTCAATTGGCGCTCAGGGTGCTAAATATCGCTCAGATGACATTGCATACCCGGCTGCCGAACGTGGAACAACTCCAGGACATCGTAGAAGATGTCTTGCTCACCAGTCCATTCAAAAAAACGGCAAAAGCCTATATCCTCTATCGCGACCAGCACACCCGCATTCGCGAACTGGTTCGCAAGGCGGACGTGGATTTAATTGACAACTACCTGGAACGGCTGGACTGGAAGGTCCAGGAGAACAGTAACATGTCCTACTCCCTTCAGGGGTTGAATAATTATATTTCCAGTGAGGTCAGTAAAACTTATTGGCTCAATAAAATATATCCGGCAGAAATTCGCCAGGCCCACCTTTCAGGAGATTTCCACATCCACGATCTGGGGCTGCTCAGTGTGTATTGTGTGGGCTGGGATTTACAGGATTTGCTCATGATGGGTTTCAAGGGTGTTTCAGGCAAAGTGGAGAGTAAGCCGGCACGGCATTTCCGCACGGCGCTGGGGCAGATGGTTAATTTCTTTTACACCCTCCAGGGCGAAGCCGCCGGGGCCCAGGCGTTCTCCAATGTGGACACCTTGCTGGCGCCGTTCATCCGCTACGATGGACTCAGCTTCAAAGAGGTAAAACAGGCGATGCAGGAGTTCCTTTTCAATATCAATATCCCCACCCGGGTCGGGTTTCAAACGCCTTTTACCAACATCACACTGGATTTGCAGCCGCCGGCGACGCTGGCCAACCAACCCGTGGTGATTGGTGGGAAAGTGCAGGAAGCGACTTACAGCGAGTTTCAGCAAGAGATGCACGTTTTTAATCGCGCGTTTCTGGAGGCGATTGCCGAAGGGGATGCCAGAGGGCGGGTGTTTACATTTCCCATTCCTACCTATAACATCTCTGAAGATTTTGATTGGGATGCTCCCGAATTAAAGGCGCTATGGGAGGTGACAGCCAAATATGGTATTCCTTATTTCGCCAATTTTGTCAATTCAGACATGTCACCGGATGATGCCCGATCCATGTGCTGCCGATTGCGCCTGGATTTGCGACACCTGGAAAAGCGCGGTGGAGGGCTGTTTGGCGCGAATCCACTGACCGGCTCCATTGGGGTTGTGACCATTAACATGTCCAGACTCGGCTATCTGAGCGTGAATAAATCGGATTTCATAAACCGACTCGACGCCCTGTTGGAAAAGGCGCGTACCAGTCTGGAGATTAAGCGCAAGGTACTGGAAAAGCTAACCGATAAAAATCTCTATCCGTACACCCGCTATTATCTGCGTCATGTCAAACAGCGCCACGGGCAATATTGGCACAACCACTTTTCTACCATCGGTGTGGTGGGAATGAATGAGGCCTGCCTGAACCTGCTCGATAAAGACATCGGTACAGAGAATGGGCTTGGTTTTGCCACAGAGGTGCTGGAATACATACGGGAACGGCTATTGACTTTTCAGGAAGATACCGGAAATATGTATAACCTGGAAGCGACGCCGGCCGAAGGGGCGGCCTATCGTCTGGCCCGCCTGGATAAACAAAATTATCCGGATATTATCTCTGCCCACGAATCCTCAGGGGACTCATCGGCAAAGCCCATGTATTCAAATTCGACCCAGCTTCCAGTGCATTATACCCACGACATCTGGAAAGTACTGGAACTGCAGGATCCCTTGCAAACCAAATACACGGGGGGAACGGTGCTGCATATTTTCTTGGGAGAGTCTGTCGCCGATCCACTTGCGCTGAAAGGATTCATTCGCAAAGTGTGCGAAAATTACCAACTCCCGTACATTACAATAACGCCTGTCTTTAGTGTCTGTCCGGAACACGGGTACTTGCGTGGCAGAGTAGCGGAGTGTCCGCACTGTGGCGCAAAAACAGAAATTTACTCCCGCGTCGTGGGCTACCTGCGTCCGGTGGATCAATGGAACGAAGGGAAACAGGATGAATTTAAGCACCGGGTGAACTATCGTTTAGGGGATGTCCTGTGAAAATCGGTGGCTTCCAATCGGTGACCCTGAGCGACTTTCCCGGACACATTGCAGCCACTATTTTTATCCAAGGCTGCAATTTCCGCTGCCCGTTCTGTCACAATGGCGAACTGATTCCCGTGAGTGTCCCCATCAGTGAATTGCTGGATGAACAGGTGGTGCTGGCAGGCCTTGGGAAACGACGCAAGTTGCTGGATGGGGTTGTGTTTACCGGCGGCGAGCCCACTCTGCAACCTGATCTGGCGGAATTCATGGACAAAATTCAACAAATGGGCCTGAAGATCAAACTGGATACCAACGGCAGTCGTCCCGATGTTCTGGAACGGCTGCTTGTTGCAGGGCTATTGGACTATGTTGCGATGGATATCAAAGCTCCGCTGTCCAAGCCAAAATATAACAAATTGACAGGTATCGACTGCCCATTGGATAAAATAGAGCAAAGCATTAGAATTTTAAACACTGGCAATATAGCGGTAGAATTTCGTACGACTTTTGTTTCTGCTCTGTTGACTCGAGGCGATATTGATTCCATAAAATCAATGTTGCCCTCCAAATGTAAGCATACCGTGCAGGATTTTATTTCGGAAAACGCACTGGATCAAACTCTAAAAACCCAAAGACAGGACAGAAGGCTCTTTTAGAGACAGCCGGAACAATTCGAAAGATTAACCGGCAGTTGCAAAAAGATGCCGGCATATCCAAAAGTTAAAACTTTAAGCTGATTGAACTGAGAAATAAAATACGATAATTTTTTTATTGGATGGAAGATAAAATGAGTATTAGACCAGATGTATGGATTAGAGAAAAAGCTCTGAAAGAAGGCATGATTGAACCGTTTGTCGAGCAGCAGATGCGTGAGGCAGATAATCGGGCGATAATATCCTATGGCTTGTCTTCGTTTGGCTATGATATTCGTGTTTCGAATCATTTTCGCATCTTTACCAATGTTTATGGCACAATCGTCGACCCCAAGGCATTTGATCCTAAAGGACTCATCGAAATCGAAAGCGATGTATGTATAATTCCGCCTAATAGTTTTGCATTGGCTTTGAGCGTCGAAACGTTCAAAATTCCGCGAAATGTTTTAACCATTTGCGTCGGCAAATCGACTTATGCCCGCTGCGGGATAATCGTTAATGTAACGCCTTTCGAGCCTGGCTGGCAAGGGCGGGCGGTTTTGGAAATTTCCAATACCACGAATCTTCCTGCGAAGGTTTATGCCAATGAGGGTCTCGCCCAGGTGCTGTTTTTCGAATCAGATATCCCGTGTGAAACTTCCTATGCAGACCGAAAAGGAAAATATCAAAACCAAAAGGGCATAACCTTGCCGCAAGTATAGCCATGTAATCTTCAAGTATGAAAATTATTGCCAAAGAACTGGAAAAAATCCGTGAGAGGTTTAAAAGCTATTTAAAATGCGTCCTCTTTAATCAATGTCGAAATGCAGGCGGAAGCCTGAAAGAGCCTTGCACACGACTCAGCGCAGCAGCATTATCTTTTCCATGCGCTCAAACTCATTGACCCGGAACCGAATCAGGTAGACTCCCGAAGGCAGCGATGCACCGCTAAAGCTGAGCCGATGATCGCCGGCTGACATATTCGTCTGTAACAACATCGCCACCTGTTCGCCGCGCATGTTGTAAACGCGCATATCCACCAGGCCGCTTTTTGCCAGGCCAAAGTGTATGGTCGTAGCTGGATTAAACGGATTGGGATAGTTTTGCACCAGGTAATAGCTGTGCGCCGCCATAGGGGCATCGGCGACGCCGGTTTCTCCGATTCGCATGGCCGCCGACAAAGCGGAAGTATTGCCGTCTGCATCCGTCGCCGTAGCGGTGACCATGGACAGAGTCGGCGATGCTTGCAGAGACAAAGTGAAATTGCCCGAGCCGTCGGCTGTAGTCGTTCCCAGGTATTCCCTGGCCTGGTCGTTCTTGTCATTGAATATTTCAATGCTCTCTCCGGCGCCTGCCCGACCCATTACTTTATCAGGCAAAGCGGACAGCAGCGTGGGTGCGGCTATATTATTATTGGTATTTGGTCCCAGATAAATGCCGGTGAATTCATTCCCGGTCAAGCGGTTCCGGCTCAATGTATTGCGCACCGCTCCTTCCTGGATGCCGATCGCATACAACCGGCAAAAACCAATTCTGTTGTTTTTCACAATATTATCGTGCGAGGAGTCGCTCAGCCACACGCCGACATTCAGATTACCAACTTTTTCCCAGGACGGCGACACATTAAAGTAATTTTCCCTCACCATCAATCGGGAGCTTTGCCAGGAGGTCAATCCAACACCGCTGCCTGCAATCGTGTTTTGCGCAACCTCTATACTATCAGAGGACTGAATGACGACGGGGCCATAAAAACTGGCAAAAGATCGATCTTTTTGGCGATTGAGACCAATAATATTGCCCGCGACCCCAATAGCGTTGCTCTGCTCAATATACAATTCTGCCTGGCCGCTACCTGAAAACAGGTTCCCGGCGGAGGAATCTGTTGCGCCGATTTGAAGATTGGAACAATTAAACGCATATACGGAATAACTAACATTTCCCAACGAGTCCGTCCCCGACGGATCTGAGCCGAAATAGCAGCCGGACAGGCGTCCGCCGTTGACAGCGTTTAAACTGATGCCGTTCCCATAGCGGGAAATAATCACATCAAAAATATCAAGTTCAACCAACGAACTGGCCGAAAAACAGGGGCCTTTAATATCTCCCATCAACTGCCCGTCGAACATGATCTCCGGGCCGAACGGATTGCTGTCTTCCCCGATAAAAGCGGTTTGGGAACGACCGTCGATTGTCAGGCTGTCCGCTGTGATATTTAACGTCTGCCGGGTTTTTATCGTCCAGACGCCGTTTCCGACGTCAAAACCGGCATCGGATTTGGGAATATTAAATTCAATGCGTTTGGCTCCCGTGCTGCTATGCGCTGCTTCCAGCGCTTCGGTTATGGAACCCGTACCGGTTTCGCTGGTAGTGGTTACGATAAAACTGTCGCCATTCCCGCCACTTTTGGGAATGACCGGAGCAGCGAATGCCGATGTATTCCCGGAGACATCTGTAGCAGTGGCCGTCACAAAAGGGCCCTGCGCTTTTCCCGTCCAGATAAATTGACCGCTTTCATCAGCCATAATGGCGCCCTCAAATATTTCTCCCTGGCCATCCTCATCGGAAAATAACTCGATGGTCGCATTGGGGCTGGTCTGGCCTTCAATCGATTTGTTTCCAGCGGTCAAAACGGGCGGCTGAATGTCTGCATTGGCGTCGGCGCCTATTAAAATACCGGTGACGATGTTGTCATGAATACTGTTTTTTGAAATCGTGTTATGGTTGCTATTGTAAATATAAATGCCAAACTGGTTTGCCTGAGCAATTTCTCCGGATGCATCCGTGCCGAGATAACATCCGGTAACAGAGTTATTATGCGCCGATTCTCCGTTTATGCTGATTCCCGGGCCAGGAATGACATTGACGACAAGATGAGAAATGCGATTGTAAGCGCTGCTGAGCAACAATCCCCTGGACACAACGTCGGTTGCATTCGTGGTTAAAATTATTTCCGGCCCGTCAATGTTTGTATCTTCTCCAACGCTTTCTTGTTGAGAATTGCCGTCGATAAAAAGACTGTCGTCGCTGATTGCCGGAAGGTCGCTATCGATCAGTATCGTCCAGGTTCCGGCTGAAGGAGCGTAGCCTGGATCCTCCAGGGGAAGATCGAAGCGAATGGTATCCGCGCCAATGCCCCGGTTCGCCAGGTTTATGGCCTCCCGCAGCGACCATAAACCACTGTCGTGCGTATTGGCCACGCGGATTCCCGGCGACGGCACATAGTCCGGTGTTTCGGTCATCCAGATGCCGTCGCCCCATGTGGAAGCGTACAATTTCGTGCAATCGCCGTTCATGGCCAGGCCGGTCACCTGTATTTCATCCAGGCCAAAGGCTGAAAAGGCGCGGCCGCCGTTTTCGGACATCCACGCTCCACGCACGCCGGATGCGTAAGAACTGCCGCCAAAAATGCGTCCAGGATGACAGGAATCAAGCTGAAAGTTGAATAGCGGCTGCGTGCTCAGCTGCTTCCAGTTCGCCCCGTGGTTATCCGAGCGGTAGAGAACACTGCCTTCCTTTAAAAAATAGACAGAGCCGTTTCTTTCATCGACTGCCATTTTCTGCGCGTGCCAGGCGGTAAATGCGATGTTCTGCCAGGTTGAGCCGCCGTCAAGCGAGCGAAACAGCGGCGGATTGTAGGGCTGCGGATGATCGGCCAGCTCCACGGGAATATAAAGAATGTTGTTGGCGGCATCCTCGACAATATCCCAGCAAATCACATAATGCGTAGCGACGCCAAAAGGATGGTGGGTAAAGTGGAGACCGCCGTCCACGGATTTGTAGATTCCGGGCGTGGGGCTGGTTTCCGTTTGCGGGCCGAGGTAAATGCTGCCGTCGATCTTGCTCACCAACACCGAGCGAATGTACTCCGGGCAGGTGTAGACGATGCTCCAGGTCTTTCCCCTGTCTTGCGATTTGTAAAGTTTGTCCCACACGGCGGCGTAGACGATATTCGGATTGGCCGGATCGATCTGCAGTCCTTCCGCATCCAGCCCGCGTCCGCTGATGGCGTGCGTCCAATGGAGGCCGCCGTCGCGTGTGACGTACAAGCCGTTCTCGATGGAAACGACATACCAGATATTGTCATCCTGCGGATCGACGATGATGTTGTTGGCGTTGTTCAGGCCGGGAGCGTTTCCTTTTCTTTGCCATAACCAGTTTTCGCCTTGCATTGTTTTTTTGCGGAGCGAGGCGTTTTCGGGGTTTTGCATCTGACCCGACGCAGGCATTTGCAAAAAGAAAATGTGCAATGCCGCCATTAACAGTACGACTCTTTTTGTCTGCATTGGCGCATGTCTCCTAAAATGGATGTTTGGAACCAATCCCGGGGATAAGCATCGACGAGGAAGAATTATAAACCGGGCGTAAAGCCAACGGCATGAAGCGCGCTACACATGCATGCCGCCGTCCATTAAAATATTTTCACCGTTGATATAGGCCGAGGCGTCCGAGGCCAGCAGCACCACCAGCCCTTTGATGTCGTCGTTGTTTGCCATTCGGCCCACGGGAACTTTTTTATTATAGTTCTCCAAAAAGCGCTGCGGCTGGTTGTCGAACAGGCCGCCGGGACTGATGCAGTTGACGCGGATTTTTTTCTGCGCCAGCACGCGGGCCAGGTAGCGCGTCAGGGTAATCAGACCGCCGCGGTGGAAAAAGTAATCCGGCGGCGGATTGCCCATGTCCGTGCCATCATAATTCGACAAATCCGGGCCGTACATGCCCATCATCGAGCTGATATTGATGATGCTGCCGCCGCCGTTTGTTGCGATGAGATCGGCCATTTCGCGCACAATGTCCATCATGCCCGTGGCATTGACGCGCATCGACTCGGCGAACTGCTCGATCGGCGCATCGTATCCGTGCATGGGACGCGCGACGGCATTATTGACAAAGACATCCAGCCCCCCGAACTTTTCCCGAATGTCCTCCTTCAGCGTCATAACCGAGTCATGCTCGGCCTGGTCAACGCGCATGGCGTGCACATCCAGTCCCCTGTCGCGGAATTCCCGCACCACTTTTTCTCCCGCCTCCAAATTCCGCGACGCCGTAATCACCGTGCCGTCGGCCTCCGCCAGTCCCTCGACAATGCACTTTCCGTATCGCCCCGCACCGCCGGTGACGAGAATGATCTTGTCTCTCAAAGAGAGCAGTTCTTTGACATTCATGGGTTTTTCTCCCTTCACAAATCAAAAATCGTTAATCGTAAATCATCTTTCCATATTCTTCTGCGCCGTCTCTACGCTCCTGACGAAAATCGAAATCAATTCATTATTTTCAACCAGCGCCTTGCCTATCTTTTCCTGCGACTTGTAGAGCCCGGACTGCTTGATAATTTTCAAACACACATACGTCTCTCGCAACTCCTTCAAAACAATTTTAATTTTATGAACAAAATCTTTTCTGGACTCTGCGCTTTGCGCTTCCCCATAATTCAACGCCGGCGACGTGCCTGAGCGAATGATCTGGCCGGGGAGAGATGACTGGCTGCTTTTTTATCCGGCATTTCATTAGTGATCTCAATAACCAAGACAGAAAAATTAATCAGCCGCTCCTCAATATCCATTTTATTCATGATGATTCCCCTCTTTTTTTTAATAAAATTTCAGGCCTTCACTTCGCAAATCAAAAATCGTTAATCATCATTCGTAAATCGTTTTCTTTGTAAACCCTATTGATTTAGGATTAACGATTAACGATCTAAGATTTTCGATGTTTTTTCACTTCTTAAATCAAAAATCGTTAATCTTCAATCATAAATCAGTCACCCGACCGCCTTTCTCCATGCTTTCTCTCGCTCCAATCAACGCACGAATAATATTCTCCGTCTTGCCAAAGTCCAACCGCGATTTCCCTTCCCCGACCGAGCGAATGAATTCAGTGAGATTCTCCTTGAACATGGAATAGGAATTCCTGATCTCGACCAGCCGCCAGCCGTTGCGGCCGAACAGCGACAACTGGAACGTCGGCGCTATATCCATGAACAAGTGCACGGTCGCCAAAAGTCCATCCTCGAATTTTACAAGAACAATATCCCTGCCCGATTCGCTGACATGCTGCACGGAAACTGCTTTGGGATCATCCAGCAGCGCGAACAACGCTTCCAGCATGTGCACGCCGTATTTGATCCAGTCCTTTTTGCCCACCACAGTCGCCAGTTCAAGCGGTCCCAGCGACGCCAGTTCCGTCCTGGCGGTGCGGCACTCGCCCGCATAGCGCATGGACGAACAGGACATGATCAGCTTGCCCTTTTTATTCTGCCCGGAAAAATAGGCGAGATCCTCGCGGGTGGCCGCCAGCGGCTTGTCGATGAAAATAGGCACATCGGCGTCCAGAAAAGGCCTGGCCATAACCACGTGATTTTCCGGATCGTCCCGCGCCAGCAAAACCGCATCCACCCGGCCGATCATCTCTTGGGCTTCATCCACAATGTTGTCGATCATGGAGGCCCCGGCGATATGCTCGGACAGACTCTTGTCCTGCGTCCACACATGCGTCACCCGCGCGCCGTCAATGCCCAGCGTGTCGCTGTTCGCTTCGAGGTATACGGGGATACCGGCAAAGCCGCACGCCGCCATTTCCTTACGGTCAAAGTCTCCATTGATGATGGCCGACCACGAGTAGGGATGGCCGTTGCCCTCGCTCATGCCGATGATGCCTAATTTTAGCATGATTCCTCCTCTTTCCTTCTTAAATCAAAAATCGTTAATCGTCATTCATAAATCGTCTTTTACTGCAAATCTTTTGATTTAAGATCAACGATTGCAGATTTACGATTTTGGATGTTCTTGCCACTTCACAGAATAAAAATCGTTAATCGTCATTCGTAAATCATCTTTTCCAAGCGAAAAGCCTCCTCCCCCGCATAAAACCCAAAAAGCGACGCATCTTGCATGACAAACCGAATTCGCAGCGCCTCTTCCGTCTCCGGCAGCTCATCGTGCCTGCGCCAGCGAATCGCCTGGGCAGTGCCGTCGCTTTTGACGGCAAGGCACTCCTCTGCCGTATAGCCGGGAATCGGATTGCCGTCAGCGCCCAGCAGCTCGGCGCGCAGCCATCCGCCCGCGGCATCGGCATTGACAAGCAGCGGCCCGTGTACGTTGCGCATGGCTGGTGTGGTGACTGTCCCCGCTTCCGATCCGGCATCGAGCGAGACGAAGCCATTCTTGCGCAGCGTCGCCAGGCCAATGCCGGCGCGACGGTTTTTCTCATTGTGCGCGCCATCCCAGCCGCTGTGATAGATCAGCGTTTTATCGCCATGATTGATCATCGGCGCAGTGAAAATCATGCCGGAATCCCAATGGCCCGGCGCACCGTTAGGAATAAAAGTCGCTTGATCGGCGACGCGCGTCCAGTGCAGGTTGTCATGACTGACAGCAAGCTGAATATCGATCGTCTCATCGCCGGGATTTTTGTAGATCGACAGCAGGCCGATGTAAACATTTCCCACCTGCGTCACGGTCATGCCGTAGGACTGCGGATCCTTCTTGTTGTGCTTGTGGGTGATGACCACTTCCGGCTCGGACCAGTGAACAAAATCGCTGCTTTCCGTGCGCACAATCTGCCGGAACGCCGGCCAGGGAGCGGCCCAGCCCTTGGTAAAAGCGACATATTTTCCCGTGCGCCGATCCTGCATCAGGGACATGACATCGCTGATCGATCGCTTTTGTTGGCGTGCAGCACCGGGTTGCCGGGATATTTCGTCCAGCGAATGCCGTCCGGCGAAAACGCCACGCACATCCCATCGTCCCGGTAGCCCTCATCCCCCAGCGGAAAATCCCACCAGATCATTTTGTATCGTCGCGCGGGATCGGGGTCGCCGCCGTCTTTGATGACGCTGGGAGAGTAAAGATCGTGGTGGCCATAGTTGGTGAGTACGATATTGTTGTCCGTTGATCCCTGAAATTCTATCAGACCAAGATGAGGCCGCTTCCAGTGAATGCCGTCGGCGCTGGTCGCATAAAGAACCGGCGTCCGGTCCGCAACCGGCAGACCGTAATTGTAACTCATATACCAAATTTTAAACAACGAATCTTCCTCGTCGTAAATGACCGAGCCAAAGCAGTAGGGATTTTGCTGCCAGGGCGCATCGCCGCGGATCAGCGGATTGTCCGGGTGCTTTTGCGGCCGGTGCAGCGTCGCCGTGACGTTGGCGCTGTCGGCGATCCAATAGTCGTCGATGAAAAGCTGCCAGTTCCTGCATGTATTTATTGAATCCCCTGAACGATCACCGTTACACGAAAGAGACAAAGCAAAAACGAGCAAGGCTGCATAAATTGTTGTTTTTATCAATGTGATTCTTCAATCACATTTTTATTTGAATGTAATACGCAAAGGCTCAAACGTGGAAAATTTAATTTCAACCCGATCCCCTGCCTTTGCCGACGGCGGCTCCAGCACCGAGCCGGTAATTATGACATCCCCGGCACGCAAATGCCGGCCATATTTGAGCAGGCTGTTTGCCAGATACAATATGGCGTCGACAAAGGCAAAGCCGCTGGAGTCGCCTATTGCCTTGACTTCTCCATTAATGACAACCTGCGCCTTTACATCGCTGAGGTCCACCGTGCTAAAAGCATATTTATGCCTGGGCTGAATGAAACCGCCGTTGGAAAGCCCGTCGGCAATGAATTGTGGGAGCGTGGCTTTGGTTCCGCCCTGGGCATCGTTAATGCGGATGGAGATCAATTCGCTGAAACCGCCCACGCTGTCGATGGCGGCAATGACTTGCTCGCGCGTCACCTTTGGGCCGGGCAAATCTTTCTTCAATACGAACCCCACCTCCGCTTCCACAAGCGGCGAGCCGTTGACGAATCGTGTGCTGCTGACGGTCCCTCCGGAGGAACATTCGCCGGACGCCAGCATAAAGCCATACACCGGATGAAAAGGCGCCTTTGGGTCGGTCACCCGGGCGCCGCCCATTTTCCACCCCGCCAGCCGCTCCCCCTGCTCTCCCAGCATCGACAGCATCGTCATCTGAATTCTGTAGGCCTCGTCCTCAGTCAGATTCGGATAATGCAGAGCCAATGCGCGCGTCACACCCGCATTTTTTCTCACGTCTATTAAATATTTTGCAATGGTCTCCCGATCCGCGCCCGCTGCCAATTGATTCGTAAAATCCTTGCTCTTGATTGCTGTCTTGCCCGGCTTATCGGATTGGCAAGCGATCATAGACAGCATTAAAAACAAAGAAATCAATCCAAGAAACTTTTTAAACTTGGTATTGTGCATTGAATTTTCCTTTCTTAGCTTTTTCCACTTCCTAAATCATAAATCGTTAATCATCAATCCTAAATCATCACTTCCTCCTACCGAAGCCATCCCATTCTGTCCCATTTCACCAAATCCAAAAACTCCGGCTCGGGATAGCGCAGTTCTCTTGCCCGCGCCAGGGCTTTTTCATCCAGATAGTCGCCGTCGGCCGCGGCCAGCGCTTTGTGCAAATACGCCATGCGATCGATGCCGACGAGCACGGAAGAGACCTCTCTGAAGGACAGAGCGAATTTTGTCGCCAGCGTCGGCAGATCAGGCGCGTACTCGCTAAGCAGCTCTTCATAGCGCTTGAGATGCGCCTCGACCGCTTGCAGCGCCGGATGCAGATTGCGTACTTTTTCGCTCAGAATGCCTTTGAACAAAACCGAGCGCACCACAATGCCCACGCCGGCGCGCGCCGCCGCGGAAAATTGCCTTTCCTGCGATTGATCCATCAGATTGAACGGCAGTTGCACCACCTCCCATGCGCCGCCGGCTATGGCCTTTTTCGTTTCCTCCACTTTATAGGTGGAAACGCCCGTCGCCCGGATCGCGCCCTGCTTTTTAAGAGCTAAAAATGTTTCGGCAATGTCATCCCTGTCCAAAATCTCGCTGTCCGCCTGGTGCAGCATGTAGACGTCGACGAAATCCGTTTGCAGCGCCGACAGACTCTCGTGCAAGGATGTCTCAATGATCTTCTTCAACGCACCGGAATCCGGCAGCTCGCCATGCTCATCGCGAAAATGGCGGCATTTTGTGCACAGGACGACGCGATATCTTCTGTCCCTGAATGCCTTGCCCATGATGGCTTCGCTGGCGCCATACATGCGCGCGGTATCGAAAAAGTTGACGCCGTTGTCCAGCGCCGCGTGCAACAAGCGAATCGCCTCGGACTTGCTGAGCATATCGGCCTCGCTTTTCACACCAATGCCGTAGGGCAGGCCGATCTCCACGCCGCCAAAAGCAATTTCCGAGACACTGATGCCGGTGCTTCCTAAGGGTCTTAATTTCATTTTTTCTCTTCGTAAATCGTTAATCTCCAATCATAAATCATCTTTTTCTTACAATTTCGATCTAAGAATATCGATTAACGATTTACGATTTCAGAAGTTCTTTCCCTTCGTAAATCTAAAATCGTTAATCCAAAATCTTAAATCAATCTTTTATTTCTGCAATTATCAAAAGATTCTCAATCCCGTCTTTTCACGTACCTTGTTTCCAAAGTGCAGGTCCCAAATCTGCCGAAGCATGAACAAATACGGTTTTAATTTAGTAATTTTAAATGGTCACGTAATTTTGAGATACACTCAAAGTTTTTGAGATTTAACATCAACAACACTTAACACATAACTGAGTATTACCCCAACCAAAAAGGAACCGGGAATAATCCACAGGAACGAAATTGCCGTGCCAAAGATTTCCTGAGAAAAACTGATCAGCGCCGCCGCTACACCAGCAGCCAGCGTGCCAATAAACGTCCCGGCGGGTGTGGCTCTGCGCACAAACATGGCCATAAAAAACGGTACAAAGAGCGGCGCCACCAGTAAATTGATCGTTTTGTACGTCAATTCCAGCAAATTTCCCTTCACATTGCCAATGACCAAACTGAGTAAGACGATGATTACCCCGATTCCCAAAGAAATAATTTTAGCCAACCGGAGCTGGGCCTTCTCGGAAACCGGTTCTTTTCGGAGACGCAGAATGAAATCGTTGATGATGGACAGTGCGGAAGAATTGATGCCGGAAGAGAGACTGGACATGGACGCCGCCAGCAAGCCGGCGAGCACCAACCCCGAGAACCCCGACGGCAGGCCAATCACAATAAACCGCGGAAATAAAAGGTCCGCCTCGTCAATAACCGACGAGCCGGAGGCCAGAAGTTCCGGATGTATTTTGAAGTAAGCAAAAAGCGCCAATCCGAGTACGGCCAGAAGAAAATAGACCAACAAATTGGAAAGTATGGAACTAAGATACATTCGCCGTGCGGCTTTCACGTCCCGCGTGGCCAGATAGCGCTGAATGGCCATTTGGTCCGAGCCCGCCGTGCACACGTACCAGCCGAAAGTGGCGATAACCGCCGTTAAAAAACTGACCCGCACCTTGGTGTCAAAAAAGACCCACCCGGCCCATTGCTTCGGCCAGTGAGATGGAATAATGGCGGAAACGCTTCCCAATTGATTGATAATTAAAATGATAGCTAAAATAGTTCCGCCGAACAAAATAAAGGTTTGCACCACGTCGGTCAGCACCACGCCGCGCAATCCGCCGAAGGAGGTGTAGATCACGGTAACAATGCCCATCACGATGCCAATGGACAGAGCGGTGTGCTCCGGCCAGCCCATGATCGGGACAATAACCTTTTCCGAAACCATGTAGATAATCACCGCCATCCAGACAAAGCGCATGATGAGAAAATAGCTGGAGGCAAGAAGGCGATTGCGCAAACCGAGATTGGTTTCCAGCAATTCATACGCGCTGGTAATTTTCAATTTCATAATAAACGGAATGAAAAAATAGGCCACAATGATATAAATAAACGGCAGAGCCGCCACGAGAGACCAAATCATTGGCCCGTGTTTGATCATCTCCCCGGGCAGAGAAAGATAGGAAACCGCGCTGAACAGCGTAGCAAAGAGGGAAAGGCCCACCCGCCAGGCCTTCATGTTCCGCCCGCCTAACATGTAATCGTCCGAGTTTTTGTTGACACGGGAAAAATACATGCCAACCAACAGCATACCAATACCGTAAATGATTATGACAATCCAATCCAGACTGCCGAGCGTCGTTTTCACAGGGGTCATTTGGGTTCTCCGGGTTTACCACTTCTCAAATCTAAAATCGTTAATCTGCAATCGTAAATCATCTTTTCATAAAATCAATGTGATTTAAGAATGACGATTAACGATTAACGATTTAAGATTTCAGATGTTTTTCACTTCTTAGATCTAAAATCGTTAATCATCAATCATCAATCATCTTTTCAACCACAACAATCGCCGCCTCCACCATCACCCTCCCCGCCTCCGCCGGAAAAATGCTGTTCGACGCTTCATAGCCGCCTTCTCTCTCCGCTTCTTCGGTGACCAGATAGCCGGCCAAAACGCCGTTGGACAGACCGGCGACAAAGGCCTTTTTCGGCGAGCGCGCCTTGATCCTCAGCGAATACTCGACAAACATTTCTCCCGGCAAAAAGACGAAAAAATTGTCGCCGATACGAATGACGTCGATCTCCGCCGGCAGCAGCGAGCGGTACACCTGCTCCAGTTCGCCGCTGGTCGCCATTTCCGCCAGTTGCCGATTTTCCTCGGCGCCGAACCCGTCCACTTCGGCCGTGCGGATTTCCGAAGCGGGCGCATTGCTTCGCCGCAGCGCCTCCAGCCTGTCCCTGGCGGCTTTTAGCTTTTTCTCCGCCTCTTCAACGGACATGAATTTCTTTTTCGGAAGCATGACCCTGTCTTGTCGAACGGAGAGCGGAAGCCATTCGTGAAAATCCCCGGCATCAAGTTCCTGCACGCTTTTCACAATGCGTTCGCCGAGCATGACTCCCAGCCGCTGCGCCTCGTCAAAGGTATTGGACTTGACAAAATGCCGCGGCGACTGGTTGCCGGCCGGGCCGGTGTGATAGAGAAGAATCACATCGTCGCCCAGTTCGCGCGTGACAAAATCCCGGGTGTAGCCAGGAAAATCCGCTGAATAGAGTTTTGAATCCTCGTGCAACACGGTGGGATGCATGCAATAGATGCTTGACAGGGCGAAAATGCGATCCGTTTGCGCGTCCTTCAGCACAAGGATCGGCACTTTGGGATCGACGGCGTCGGTCACGCTGCGGCGGTTGCCGCCGACGCCGGAGCCGTCCGCCGTCGTCACGGCGATTTTGCAGGCGCGCCTGTTTCGGAAGGCCTGCACGTAAACCTGCACCAATTTTTCCACCAGGTAATCGAGATATTCCGGATCGGCTTTCGGCACCACCGGATCGTGAAAAATATCGCTGAACGTCACCGGGCCGGAATGGGTGTGCGAAGCGGAGAGCATGAGATTTTGACCGGCAAGGCCGGTGGCCGCCTGCACGCGCTCCCTGACCCTTTGGGTGATTTCTTTGGATATAAAGATGACATCCACGGCGCACAATCCGATTTGCATTTCGCCGTTGTCAATGATGAGCGCGGATGCAACCAACGGATCGTGCACGCCCTCGCTGATGCGCTGCACATGGGGATAGCCGTGCAGGAACATCGGCTTTTGCGGGGTGACGTCGACGATGGCAGCGCCGGCTTTTAATCTATTCAATTAACTTCTCCCAAAAAATCCTCAAAAGTCCTGGTTATTAAATCTCAAATCCCAAAAGCCAAATTCCAAATAAATTACAAATTCAAAATTCCAGATAAAGGCAAAACTATTTGGGGCAAAACAATTAAAAAAATAGCTTTTAAATAGTTTTGCCCATAATCGTCTTGCCCTCGATTAATTCTTCACCCAAAAATAAATTTCAAAACATTTTTATAGGCGATTCTGTTTTTTATCTCCTGCGGCAGACTGTGCAGGAGCTGCGCTTCTTCCTGATAGCCGCATTCCAGTCTGTCCTCAACCAATGTG
Organism: Actinomycetota bacterium; assembly: GCA_011682565.1. Lineage (GTDB taxonomy): Bacteria > Zhuqueibacterota > Zhuqueibacteria > Residuimicrobiales > Krinioviventaceae > Hydrothermomicrobium. Next base: position 25,871 of record JAACEJ010000002.1, read on the forward strand.
CCGTCGCCCAGGTAATATTTTTGCATCCAGTAGTAAAACGGCGTGTCGCTGCCCCACAGCATGGTCTCCGGGTAGGCCTGCGCCATTTGCATCATCGCCGAATGGGGATCGCCGTAATCGGCGGGAAAGCGAACGTCCGGCGTCGCCACAGCAGGTGAATTTTGTTGCGCCAGTTTGCAGTGAATGATGAACGCGGAAAAATCGACGAAACAATTTTCCAGTTCAGCCGCCTTTTCCAGCACCGGCCGGACGAATCGCGCCGAATGGGCGATGCACAAGCGGATATCGGCATGCCGTTCGGCAAAATCGACAATGTCGTAAACGGAAGCCCAGGGATCGTCCGGGTGCACGGCGGAATGAAAAACGATGGGAAGCTGCTTTTTACGGGCAAAGTCAAGGATCGGTTTGCCCGTGTTCTCCAGATCAGTGACAAAAGACTGAATATAAGTCGTGACCGTTTTCAAACCGAAAACAGGAAATTCTTCCGCCAATTTCTCCAGATGGGCCGCCTGCTTTTCCGTCTCCCGCGACGGATCGAACATGAGAAACGGCAGCATCTTTTGGCTGTGCTGCGGAAATATCTCGTATATTTCCTTGAGCAGATTCCGGTTCTCAATTTCATAGGGAAAGCGGCAATAGCGTGTCGTCGTCCCGATCCGGGCAGACGGCGTCTTTTTATAAAAAGCGGAATCCACGAACGGAAACACCACAGCGTGATCGACGTCCAGCGTCTCCATGCGGATGATCAGGTCTTCCAGCGACAGCGCGTAGGGATAGCCGTATTGATAATAGAATTTCGGCGAGATGCCCACGTGCGTATGCCCGTCGATGACCACCGGACGTTGTTCGAGCAATTTTTTCATCTCCTGCTGGGTCATTTAATAACCCTTTTCCCAGTCCGGCTCGATGTTCATGGCAATAGTCTCGGTCACGTAGGCGTCGGTGCGCAAAAGCTGGTGCACGGATTCCGGGACCAGCGGCGTCGGTTCGCCGTGCATGACCAGTCGGGCGATGAACCGCTGCCAGGATGTGGTGCCGCCGTGCACAGTGATGCCGAACATCTGCATGCGATTCCTGGCCCGCACCACCTGCGCCGGGCCGATGGTCGCGGCTTTGGGCGGCACCATGGCCAGATCGCCGCTGGCGCCAAAGCTGCCGTGCAGGGAATTCTGCGCCAGGGTAAAGGGACTGAGCGTGACGATCCGCGGCCCCATCTGCATCCATTCCTGCATGGATTCTGCCTGAAATTCCGGCGCATCCGGCTCGATGAACGCCAGGTGGCCGGTCCAGCCCGGGCCGCTGTACACAATGTCCGCCTCACCCAAATCGGAAATCATTTTGCCGTAATCCTTCAGGTTTTCGTTGGTCAGCGTATGGATTTGCTTTTCCGGCGGACGGATGTCCCTGTCGAGATTGTGATAAAAATATTTCTTGAACGCATGACCAAAGCCGTATTCCCAGCTTTCCGGCGCAATATTGCCGTCCTGGTCGGCGTATTCGTCCATGTTGAAGGTGTGCAGCTTGCGGCAGTCCACGCGGAATTTATTGAGCATGTGCGCCAGCATGCGGAACATGGGCCAGGGATTGGGCATGATCATCACCATCGGCTCATTGTTGTCCGCCGCGGTTTTGATGCGATGAAAAGCATCGAACAGCATGATGACGGACAAATCGGCGTCCGGGACGACGCGGATTTTATAGTTCGCATTGGGATGCTTTCCGATCTCCTCCCGCTTTATCTTTCGCACCCGTTCAATAATTTTCCTGTCCCGAAAAGGGACGTGCTTTGATGGTTCATAAATAAATTCAGACATATCCTTTTCTCCGCTTCTGATGTACAAAAGAGCTTAGAGTTCTTTCTTTTCCGCTTTTTTTATTTTCGCATTATCAACGCCCTTCACATCATGAATGGAAATATCGCTTACATTTTTAAGAATAAACTGCGGCGCGCCGTCTCCCTTTTGAGCGTCAATGTGATAAAACTCGGCGTCATGGACGTCATCCAGAACAAAAGCGGGGCGTTCGTCCCTGTTCAGGTAACGCAGGACGACATCGTGCACCTTGAGCCCCTTCACGTAGCGGAAATAAATCCCGTAAGCCGGCATGGACTGCCAGCGGTAAGGGTCGGGATACATGTCGATGTTTTGCGGGACTTTTTTGTCAATCGCCTCTTTGGAGCCGCCGCCGCGATAGTAAATCCGAATATTGCTCAGCGTCAAATCTTCGATGTAATAGCCGGGAATGCCCATCACCATGCCGGCGCCCAGTTCGGGAAAGGCCGGCCTGCCGCCCACATCGTATACATTCAGGTTGCTGATGGTAATGCGTCGGCAGACGCCAACCGGCGTTCCTTCCGGGCCGCGCAACCGGGCGTTCAGGCGGATGAAGAAAGGCGTATCCGTAATGTCGCGCATGGTAATGTTATTGAAGACAATATCTTCGATCACGCCGCCGTCGGCGGTTTCGATGGCGATGCCCCGGGAACGCTCAAAGACGCAATTGGAAACGGCGATGTTCTTGAACCCGCCGTTCGATTCCGTCCCGAACTTCAAGCGGCCGGTAATGCAATGATTGGCATCCGGATCTTCGTCTTTGAATTCGGTTTTGAATGACCCGTCCATCAAGGAGCCGTGGTCATAGCCAAACACCTGGCAATTGGTGATGGTCACATTTTCCGTGGCGCGGGCATAGCCCAGCGCAAAGGAAGATTTCAAACAGATGCCGTCATCGGTCGGCGAATTGATCGTGCAGTTGGAAATGTGCACGTTTTTGCAGCAGTCGATATCAAAGGCGTCGCGGTCGGCGTCGGCGCGAACATTGTCGATAATCAGGTTATCAACGCCCGTGGCCAGGATGCAAAAGTGGCCGCCATGAAGAATGGAGATATCCCGAATGGTTACGTTATAGCAGTTTTTCAGGGCGATCGCTTTGTTTCCCGCGCCTTGAATGTCGGGTTTGTCGTACGTATACAAGCCCTTGCCCCGGATCATGCCCTGGCCGGTAATCGCAATGTCGTGCAGGCTGTCGCCGTAAATCAGGCTGTTTCGCCAATAGCTGTGTCCGAAATCCTGGAACTTTTTATACCGGGCGTCCTTTTCCGGCGGGTCATAGCCGACGCCGTTCACTTCCTTGTCGCCGATCAGGCGTGCGCCGTTATCGAGATAAAGCGTGATATTGCTTTTCAGCCGGATCGTATAGGAAAGAAAATCCCCGGCCGGGAAATAAACGGTTCCGCCCCCGTTTTTGGCGGCCGCCTCGATTGCGGCGTTGATGGCTTGGGTGTTATTGCTCTCGCCGTCGCCCCTGGCGCCGTAATCGAGTACATTGTAAACCACATTTTGCGCCGGGACGGACGCCGCCATTAAAAATATCAGCAGTACGATTATTTTTCTCAATTGATTCTCCGCGTGTAGAAAAATATTACTTTCGTAAATCGCTGTTTTCAATAGAATCGTAATACAGCTTTTTTCCTCCGTCCCGGATACAACCTGGGACGGAGATTGTGAATTTTCTCCTGATTTGAGATTGAAGAATGACGATCCCAGGAGGTTCCTCACTTCTCAAATCTTAAATCGTTAATCTAAAATCTTCAATCAAAATTATTTCCCCCCTGTCCGATGCAGCTCCTGCATATAAAAATTCGGATACAGCACATCGTGAACTTTTTCAACGATGATGGTTTCCGGCACACGGAAGGAAGCCTCGAGACGAATGTCTTTTGACGACGCGCCGATGCGCACCGTGTACTCGCCCTTGTCCGCCACCCAGGCGCTGATGCCGCTCCGGAACGACGCCAGGGAACGAGCGTCCAGTTCGAAAGAGAGCTGTTGGCTCTCGCCGGGTTGCAACAATTTTGTTTTGGCAAATCCCTTGAGTTCCTGCGCCGGCTTGTCGATCTTGCCGGTCGGCGCCGAAAGGTACAACTGCACCACCTCCTTGCCGGCCACTTTACCGGTGTTCTTGACCGTCACCGTGACCTGCATGTTGGAAGAAAAGGCGTCGCTGCTCAATTTCAGGTCGGAGTATTTGAAAGTGGTGTAGGACAGGCCGTAGCCGAACTCGTACGCCGTGGGCACATTAAAGGAGTCGTAGTAACGGTAACCGACATAAATTCCTTCCTTGTAGAAAGAGTTGACCGGCTCCTCCGCCGGTTCGCCGGGAAAGTATTTGGCCGACGGCACATCCTCGTATTTCAACGGAAAGGAGTCGGGCAGCTTGCCGGAAGGATTGACCGCGCCCCTCAAAATATCGGCGACGGCGTGACCGCCTTCCTGTCCCGGCTGCCAGGCCAGCAGAATCGCATCGGCATAATCCCGCCAGCTCGCCGTCTCCCAGACGCCGCCGACATTGAGAACCACGATCACCTTTTTGCCGGCGGCGTGAAAGACGTCGCTCACGTTTTTCACAAGCTCGAGTTCCACCTCTGTTATGGGCAGATAGCCGTTTTCATAATTTTCGCCGGCGCTTCTGCCAAGGGTAATGATGGCCATGTCGGATTTGGATTCGTATTTCAAAATATCCGCCACTGAAATGGGCGGCTCTTTGCTGAACGCCACCAGTCTTTCCTTAAAGTGCGGCGGCGCCTGGTTGCCGACAATG
>JAACEJ010000487.1 GCA_011682565.1 Actinomycetota bacterium
CTCCGGCCTGATAAAACTATAGATAATCTAGATAATCTCAAAGTGAAAGATTATGACGCTGTCATCATTCCCGGAGGAGGTGCGCCGGAGAGAATACGTCTGAATGAAAAGGCGATTAAATTTGTGAAGGACTTTTGGAAAACGGGTAAACCTCTCGCGGCAATTTGCCATGGGCCGCAAGTTCTTATTTCTGCAAAATTATTACAAGGCGTAACCCTTACCAGTTATGAAGGTATTCGTGACGATATTCAAAATGTCGGCGGCAAATGGGTGGATGAGCAGGTTCACGTTGATGGACAGCTCATCACATCTCGTAAACCGGACGATCTGCCTGCTTTTAACGAGACCATTCTCGAAGCGCTTACAACAGGATTCCTGCCTGATGAAGAAAAAGATTTGCATGTCCTCAAGGCCCTGGAAATGGCTATCGCCCGGGAAAAGGGATCTCAAGACTTTTATTCCGGTGTTGCAAAGATGATTAACAGCGAAAAAGTAAGCAACAAATTCAAATATCTTGCAACTATTGAAGAAACACATTTCGACCAGCTTTCAGAAATGTTTGAAAAAATTTCCGGCGGTCGGAAACCCACTGCCAACCTTTCGGGTTCCGAAATTGGAATGCACAAAGTTTCTCCCGACATTACCACCGAGGAAGCAATTGAACTGGCAATGCAAGCGGAACAAAAGGCTTATGACTTTTATCGTAACGCGGCATTAAAAGCAAAGAGCAGTGCTGCCAGGGAAATGTTTCAATATCTCGCGGCTGAGGAATTGGAGCATAAACGTCTCTTCTCGATGGATATGGCTGCGCAGGGAGGCCAGGGACATTTTCAATGGGCTACTCATTTTGATATTCCGCCCGGAATGGATGACCTTTGGTGATAATCGGGCTGTTCTCTATTTTTTAAGGGCTAGTTTGTAACAATACTTTTTTAGTCATGTCATTGCGAGCGAAACGGAGTGGAGCGAAGCAATCTCATACTTAACAGGCGGTTATGAGATTGCTTTCCCGATAATTCGGGATAAACTGTTGTTCGTTCCTCACTCCTCGCAATGACAAACATTTGTTACATTTTAACCCCTGATAAGTATATTAACTTTGTGGAATGTGACTTGTAACAACTGGTATGTTTGTGAATTATTGTAAAAGTAAGTCGTTAATTGGAATGCAAACCTTTTGAGGAGAGTCATCATGAAAAAAATGATGCTGTTTACAGCAATCCTTATCCTTGCTTTCTCCGTTGCTCCCAGGGCACAAATGGCGGATGGCGGATTGGGTTACATGGGAACGGAAGGCGGTTTGATCATGGGAGGTATGGGTGTTTCTGTCATTAATAATCAGACTTACTTTTCCATCAATTTTCGTCCCGAGTTGGCTTTTGGGAAGTTTGGAATCGGTCTGAACGTCAATTTGTTGTATAGTACCAAAACCGGGAGTATCCGCGCAAAAGATTGGGATTCGGGTTACGATTATTTTCGCTTGATTCGCTATCTTCGCTACGGACGCAAATGGGACCCGGTTTATGCGCGAATCGGAACATTGGATGCTGCACAGTTGGGACATGGTTTTATAATGAATTACTACACCAATGAAGCCAGTTACGATGAACGTAAGATTGGCCTCGCTTTTGATCTCGATTTTGGGCAGTTCGGCTTTGAGAGTGTGGCAAGTAATCTGGGACGCGCGGAAATTGTTGGCGGTCGTGTTTATTATCGGCCTCTTCATACTCTGGCCATTCCGATCATCAGAAATTTTGCCATTGGTGCTACATTTGTTCACGATTTTGATCCCGACACGTGGTCCGGCACAAATGATGGCGTGTCGGTATATGGCGGGGATGTTGAATTACCTCTTATCAAAACCCGTATTTTTAAAACGACGCTTTATTATGATTGGGCACAGATTGCCGGATACAGCTCTATCGAAGGTGAATCCCGCACATTTGGCAGCGGTCGCGCCGCCGGGATTATGACATCCCTTGGCAATCTTTTTGGTTTGCTCGATATATCTGCAAAACTGGAACGGCGTTGGTTGGGCAAAGAGTTTATGCCTTCTTTCTTTGATCCTTTTTATGAAATTTATCGCTTCCAGATTAAACATGGCGTCGAACTTCATAAAACCGATGCACTGATCGGATTGGCTGAAACAAAAGGTGTCTACGGCGGCCTTTATGGTGGATTGCTGGGAAATAAAGTACGATTATTGGGTATGTTTTCCCGCCTGGATGAGCAAAAGAAAAGTGGCGCACTTCACCTCGCCGCTGATGCCCCCGATGCAGTCCCGGCAGTTGCTGCACATGCAACGTACGATAAAGTGGGTATAGAAACAATCGACGATGTGCTCACCCTGGACAATCATAGTGTAGCGAGAGTCGGACTCGGTTATAAAATTAAGCCGTATCTGATTTTATATATGGACTACATCTGGACTTTTGTTGAAACCGAACCTGGTAGCCGCGTTTATGAACCACAGGAAAGAATTGAGCCCAAGCTCGTTTTTGCTTACCACTTTTAGTTGGTTGGTATGCCGAAACCTGAAACAAGAAATCAAGGCCGCATTATTGCTTTTTTGCAAAATGCGGCTCTCTCTTTTTTGCGCCAGTTTGTCGATTTTATTTACCCGCCTTACTGCATCCTTTGCGAGTCTTATCTTAAACCCTATGAAAATATCGTCTGCCAAAAATGTTGGTCTCAGCAGCAGGAACTCGAAATTCCTTTTATTACGTGCGATCAATTGAAACGAAAACCCGGGGAGAAATGGTGGCTTGACGGTTCTCTCGCCCTCTTTAAATATAGCTCCGCAACACAGCAGCTTGTTCACTACTTAAAATACAGGCGATTTTCGAAACTCGCAAAACCATTTGGCCGCGATATGACAAAAGTGCTTGCCGGGGAACCCTGGCTGGAAAGCATCGATGCCATGATTCCCGTTCCTTTGCATCCGAAGCGTTTGCGAGAGAGGGGCTTTAATCAATCTTATCTCCTGGCAAAAGCTGCCGCGGATCAATTGGAAATAAAAGTTTGGGATGATGCTCTCATCAGAACCAGATACACGCAATCACAAGCCAAAATGCAGAGAGAAGAGCGTCTTCGGAATGTCACCGGTGCTTTTAGGTTAAATCCAGCCGCAAACATCGAAAACAGAAATATTGTTCTTGTTGATGATGTCTTTACAACCGGCAGTACGATGAATGAATGTGCCCGTATTCTTCGCATGGCTGGTGCGAAGAAAGTGATTAGTCTGACTGTTGTACGCATTTGATTGCTTTGTTCTAAAAAAAGTGTGGCGTGCAGTATACAATGTGGCATCGAGGCACCAATTTGCTGTCTACCCCTTTGCTTATCAACAATAACGTGAAACTTGACCTATTCGGAACTACCGTAATAATAAGATATTAGGGCAACGCTGTTTTCGCAGGTTTAGAAATTATTATGGTATGATAGTTGAAAAGAAAAAATTCTCAAGATGAAGGCGTTAAAAACATTAACGACAATGCCTGGCATAAAACCACAGGAGTCCAGCAGTTGCAGAGAACAGAATCGAATACAACGAACTTTACGGAATTCACCGAGTGGCTGTCAAATTCCATTAAACAACCTTCAAAGACAAACATCACATCCAGAATACTAAAACATCACGACGTCATTGTAATAGCGAATGAGCCGGGTATCGAAGAACTGCCGGAAGATTCAACTACGGTAAATCAGAAACCGGAAATAAAATATATTAGTGACGATAATATGATAACCGGTGTAG
>JAACEJ010000488.1 GCA_011682565.1 Actinomycetota bacterium
TCCACTCCCGATTACTTTTAGTTTTATCTTTCCACAAAAACCATTCAACTTAATTCATAAAAAAGCATTTCAATAAAATCGCAGGGTAGGAGGAATATTTCATGCAAAAAGATAAGAGCAGTTCGGGTTCCGGCAAATTCACTCCTTATGTCAAAGCGGAAATAACGATGAAGGAACTCACTTTCAAGGCGCTTTTCCTGGGTGTTATTTTAGCTATTATACTGGGCGCAGCGAACGCCTACCTGGGTTTGAAAGCCGGGATGACAGTTGCAGCAACGTTTCCCGCAGCCGTCATCGCAATGGCTATTCTCAGACCTTTGGGAGGTACAATTCTTGAAGAAAACCTTGCCCGAACCACCGGTGCTGTTGGAGAAGCTCTGGCCGCCGGAGCTATTTTTACCATTCCGGCATTTGTGATGGCCGGTGTCTGGGAAAATTTTGATTACCTTAAAAGCACCTTGCTCATGCTCGTCGGCGGTATTTTGGGTGTGCTGTTTGTAATCATCCTGCGACGAACGCTCATTGAAGATGAAACGTTGCCCTATCCCGAAAGTATGGCCTGCGCAGAAATTGTTAAAGCCGGTCAGGGTGGACAATCCGGCGCAAAGTACGTTTTCGGCTCGATGGGTCTTGCTGCATTAATTGAGCTTTTCAAAAATCCGAACGGCATCCAGATTATTAAGGATTCCGTGGCCGGATTTTTCAGTTTTCACATTTCCAAAATCAGCTTTGTTAACAGTGAAAACAAAATCGTTGAAATTGTATCGAATACGGGAGACAAAGTTAAAGCACTTTTTTCGATGAAAGGCGGCATGTATTTGCAAAGTCCGGCTTCCTCCCCTGCTTTTCTTGGTGTCGGCTATATTATCGGTTTCAGACTGGCGGCAATCACTTTTTCAGGCGGCGTATTTGGCTGGCTGTTCCTCATGCCCATTGTGATGTTTTTAATGGGAAATCAGATCGAACCGTTTGCATTGAGTCATGGCTGGGCGTCGATGGCAAAAGCAGCCTATAGTTCCACCGTCAAACCCATTGCAGTTGGCGGCATGCTTGTGGGGGCTTTTTATACATTATTTAGCATGAGAAACAATCTCATCGGCGGGATTAAACGCGGTTTGGAAGACATTCGTGCCGCAGGAGAGAGCGGCTCTGCCAAAACAGCCCGCGTGGATAAAGATGCACCATTTGGAGTGGTTTTAATTGCCATTGGTGTGATTGTTGTTTGCATGGTTCTGCTTTACCAGACATTTAGCCACAATTGGGGATCGGCATTATTGGCTGCTGTTGTTATGGCAATAGCCGGTTTCATTTTCGCCGCTGTTGCAGGCTACCTCGTCGGAATCATCGGCAGTTCGTCCAACCCCATTTCCGGTCTGACTCTTTCAACCCTTTTAATCGCCGCTTTATTAATGGTATTGGTTGGCATGAAAGGAGATCCGGGAGTGGCCGCTGTGCTCGCCATTGCTTCGGTGGTATGCGTCGTCGCCGGTGTGGCCGGCGATATGATGCAGGACTGGAAAGTCGGATACATTCTCGGCGGGACGCCCTGGCGCATGCAGATCGGTGGAATGATTGGCGTCATTGCAGCATCACTAGTGCTCGTCATTCCCATCATGCTTTTAAATAAGGCAAGCGTTATCGGCAGTGATGCGCTTCCGGCACCGCAGGCTGGCTTGATGGCAATGATGGCAAAAGGCATCGTCGGCGGCGTAATGGCCTGGCCCCTGGTAATAGCCGGAATGCTCTTTGCGATTGCCCTGATTCTCATTGGCTCCCCTTCACCCATGTTGATCTCAGTTGGAATGTATCTCCCCTTTAATACGACTTTTGCAATTTTTATCGGTGGATTGATAAAATACATTGTGGAAAGCAGTACAAAAAAGAAATTCAGGGATGAGGATGAAAAAGTTATAAGAGAGAAAATGATAACGGTAGAGAATACAGGACTTTTATTGGCTTCCGGTTTGGTTGCGGGTGAAGCGCTGACAGGAATCGTTCTCGCAGCACTGGTTGTTTCCAAAATTAATTTAAAAACACTTGTGGGACTGCCTGAATCATTTGATGGTTTTTGGTGGCTCGGTGCGGTTGTTTTCCTTGTGCTTGCTTTTGTACTTATCTATTATCCAATAAAATGTGTACTTGATGAAGGAAAGAAATAAAACAGTGTCTCAAAAAAAACAGGAATCGCAAGAGGAGCAAGCTCCCAATTTACTAGAAATGTATCCTGCTCCTGCCATAAGGTGGGAGCAGGCAGAAGACGGTTTAATCACCTTGTTCACAGCCAGATTTTCCAACAAGTGGATGGTTAAACATGTGCTACCCAGGATGAAAAATCAGGATCTTCAAATTCATCTGGATGAGTTTGGCAGTTGGGTTTGGCAACAAATTGATGGACGTACAACTGTTTTTCAAATCGCCAAAAATCTTCGCGAAAAATTTGGTGACAAAGTAGATCCCATTTATGATCGGTTGGGACTATTCATCAATCATCTTGCCAGACGCCAATTTATTTCACTGGCAGCGAATGCAAAAGATCGTGCAGAGTAATCGCTTTGATAAAAAAGGTGACCTTTCATGACCAAAATGGAAATTGCGGCACAGACTGTTGTCCGCAAATGTTTGGATGTAAAAAAGGATGAGCCCGTTTTAGTCCTTGCCAATGAACCACTCGTGGACATCGCCAAAATCCTGTTCAAGGCAGCCTCCAGACGAACGCACAAAACGTATCTCCTTCAGTTATCACATTTCTCACATCAAAACGGATTATTTGCTCCACTCGCCCGGATGATGAGCGAGTTCCGCGCAATAATTGCCGTTACCTCTCCTTCAATTCTGCACACAGAAGCACGAATACGCGCAACGCAGAATGGAACAAGAATCGCCAATATGCCCGAAATCAGTAACCAGACTTTTTCCCGGTTGGCCGGAGCAAATTTTATAAAGATTAACAGGCTGAGCCAAAAAGTCAAAGATATTCTTTCCATTGGTAAAGAGGTAAAAATATCTGCGCCAAACGGCACCGAATTATACATCCCCATCAGGCAGAATACCGGCTTTGCCGACACCGGTCTGCTGCACAGCCCCGGTACGTTTTCAGAATTACCTGCAGGCGAAAGCTCGATCATCCCCGATGAGGATAAAACGGAAGGAATGCTCGTTGTGGATTGTGGAATGGGCGTCAACAAGGCCGATAAAGACAGACTTGTTCTGACAATCAAAGACGGGCGGATTTCGCGTATTTCCGGGGGGACGGCAGCACAAAAACTAAGACGCCAACTCGCAAAGTTTGGCCCGCAAAGCCGCAACATCGTCAAGTTCGGCATCGGTACAAACGACGCAGCCAGAATCAGCGGATTCCCCCTGGAAGACAAAAAGGTTCGCGGAACAATCCATTTAGCGATTGGCAATAATATCTCTTTTGGGGGGCATATCAATATTCCAATCCATCTGGAAAGCATTGTTTACAAAGCTACTGCGGAAATTGACGGACGGAAAATAATAGACCATGGTAAGATGGTGCTAAATCTATAAAAGTTTATCTGTTTTTTCCTATAAACCAAAACGAGTATTCTATCCAATATATCGAAGAGTTTCTCGTAAAAGTCTCAAAATGTCATTGCAAGCGAAGCGAAGCAATCTCGTTGTCGGCTAAAGTGCTGTTTTATAAAGATCGCTTTGTCGCTCCGCTCCTCGCGATGACATGCTTTTCGACTTTTTACGGATTACTCTTTCATTTTTCTGCTAGATAATA
>JAACEJ010000003.1 GCA_011682565.1 Actinomycetota bacterium
CATCAAATCGCGATCTCACTTTTTTCACACTCGCATCCCAAAAAACATGGTTAATTGTGGTTAACTCAACCATAACATGGTTTACTTATATGATTTAAAACAACTTTTACGGGGCTTAAAAAATGGGATTCCATAACGGAAACAAAGACGGCAATCATTACTGGTTGACTCCTCCAAATTTAATGCAAGAAATAGCCACAGAATTTAAAATTGATTTTGATCCATGCCCAAACCCATTGCCAGACGACTTCGACGGGTTAACCTGTGAGTGGGGTAAATCAAGCTATTGCAACCCGCCTTTTGGGTCAATTATCCATGAGGGGAAAAAGAAAGGGCCGACCGCATGGGCAAGAAAAGCAATCAAGGAATATGAAAAAGGTAAAAAAGTTGTGCTGGTCTACCCGATTGCAAAGTGGATACATATGCTTTTAAAGGTTGCCTCTGAGGTCAGGAACTTAGGCGATGTTAAATGGTGTGCGACTGAAGATGGGTCAACCGGCCCTGGTATTGGTCAACATGTCGCGTGTTTTATCCTTGATCCTGGTCAGAATGACTCCATAATAGAAAAGGCTGAACAGTTGGTAAGGGGTGCAAAGTTTAGCACATCAGGAGATAAGAGAGTTGCAAAGACTTTGATAATTAAAGCACTTAAAAACCAATAAAAACAAATGTGGATAATCCCAAAAACAGAACAACTATGAATGTATTGAGTTTATTTGATGGTATGGCCTGTGGTCTCACAGCATTGAAAAAATCTGGAATCAAGGTTGATAATTACTATGCATCTGAAATCGACAAATGGGCGATGAAGATTGCAGTAAAAAACCATCCCGAAGTCCAGCATATTGGTGATGTTGAAAAAATTTATGGTGGGGCTCTGGGACAAATTGGTTTATTTTTAGCCGGTCCACCATGCCAAGGTTTTTCATGTTCCGGATCCCGACTTGATTTTGAAGATCCTCGATCGAAACTTTTTTTCAAAGCAATAGAAATTATCTGGGATGTCCAGAAAATAAATCCCGGGGTAAAATTCCTGATCGAAAATGTGTCCTCGATGAGAAAAGAAGTCCGGACCCAATTAACAGAGCTCCTTGAAGTTGAACCGATCGAAATCAATTCCAATCTGGTAAGCGCACAAAATCGAAACCGTCTTTACTGGACAAATTTACCAAGGCCCGGGCAGCCAAAAGATAAAGGAATATTTTTAAAAGATATTCTGGAACCTGAAGTTGATGACAAATACTATCTGCATGAAAATTCAATTTCAGGAAAGAGAGCATTGAAAAATTTAATTGATAGTTTGCGTTATGATTCTGAGAAATCCAGGACCATAACTTCTGCCGGTGCCCGAAAATTCTCAGGATCAAATTCAACCTGCTTAATCGTCCAAAATCCTCGAGGAAAAAACGCTGGGGGAATAAAAGCGATTGATGGGAAAACTCCCTCTCTATCTAGTTCATCATGGGTCAATAACAATCATCTGTTTGAAATTATTCGTAAGAATGGAGATGAAAAGACATTTATAAAAGTATCCAAAAAACTGACAAGGAAACCAGACCAGGCAAAAGCATCTTGTTTGACAGGTGGAGGAAAAGCGGCCGGTGATCATTCAGCAATGGATTTGATTCTGTACAATGATTTTTCTTTCAGAAGATTAACCCCAATAGAATGCGAACGACTTCAGACATTGACAAGCAATAGAAAACAGTGCATTATTGAGTTAGATAATATTAATTCAATAATGAGGTTTGAATGGTTTGCAGAAAATCTAAAAAACAATGCCCAGGATGCGGAAGAGAGATGTCTCAAGTCGCTAAAAAATGTTGGGAATGCAGAAAAAATAGGGTTGAAAGAATTTGTCCAATATGTGGAAAACAGTATAAATCAAAAAAATCATCAAACAAAAAAACATGTAGCGTTGAGTGCTCGTATAAATTTAGAGGATCTAGACAATCGGTTAGACTTAGTAAAGGGAATACAATTAAATGTATCATCTGTGGAAAAATCAAGAAAGTTCCGCCTTCAAAAAAAGATAGAAGATTTTGTTCTTACGCTTGCTGGAATACTCATGCACATGGAGAAAACTCAACAAATTGGAAGGGCGGAATTACGAATGAAAGAAATGACTTTTATTCAAAACCTGAATGGAAAGAATGTGTCAAAAGCATTTGGAAACGAGATAAAGCAACTTGCAGAGGATGCGGAGAAAAATTCAACCACACTCAAAAAACTTTTGAAATACATCATATCAAATCCTTTGAATATGTTAAATATAGATCAATGTTATCTAACCTTGTTTTGTTATGTTATGAATGCCATAAATGGGTTCATTCCAGAAAAAACAAGCATAAAGATTTTATTAGAAATTGAGAGTGGGTACACATATGGCGTGTCAAATACTCAGCGTTACAAGGCTTTGGGCAATGGCTGGACTGTTGACATAATCGCTCATATTTTGGCCGGGTTAAATGACTGAAAAAGAACACTTCACCCAAAAAGAATTCGCCGACCGTCTCGGGGTCTCAGCCGCTTCAATCTCAAAAGCCAGAAACCCCAAAAACGGCAAGCCCCCAACTCTTCAATACTGGAAGGAAACCGGCAAAATTTATATTGACGATCCCTTAACCCAAGCCTTCATCAAAAACCCAACCCGGCAAAGGCTCAAGGGTTCGGCAATAGTTCAGCCCAAAACAAACGGCGAAACAATAAGCCAAAGCGACATCATTACCCAGGCCATAGAGAAAAAAGCGATTGAAGAGGCATTATTAAAAGAGGAACAACGGAAACACAAACAGCTTACTAATGCTATTCTCAGGGGCGAGTATGTCAAAATAGAATCGATCAACCAATCAATTATGATGTTTTTGGATAAAAAACTGAACACTGATAAGCGCTATTTTTCAGCCATATATGATGAGATTGTCAGAGAGACATTGGCCAAGGGCGAAAAGATCGAGGGGTTGAAACAGAAGTTTTTAAATGAGATGGAATTGGCAGCGGATGAATCTAAAAATACTGTCTGCGATAAACTTGAAGAGATACAAACCGGTCAAGCTAAATAATTCACAGACCGTTAATTTCCAACATTTCCGGTTTTATAATATACTCTGTCAAGAAATAAATAGTCAATAATAACAACTCAAAGTAAAATAATTAAATAAATACTTGACAGACTGTATTGATTTTGAGATGATTATTTAACAGATCAGCAATAAAGCAGACTGTTAAATGAGATTAAAAATGACTAATTTAAATGGAATTGAAGAAAAAGTTTTTTATAACAACGATGAAAAACTTGGTTGTTCAGGTGAATTCACAATGAAGTCAATGATCGAAATGTATCGTGAAAATTCATGGGATGAATACGAAGGTGAAAACGGCACTATTTGTGAAATGACAGATCAAGAAATCGTTAATCATGTTTTGAGTCTCGACGTTGAGGAAGTTAATGATTAAAAAAATAAAAACAGCTCTCGGTATAAAAACAAACCGGGAGCTTGCGGCCCTTCTTGAGGTTCATGAATCGCAGACAACCCGCTGGAACAAACACGGGTTTCATAAATCCACAGAGGCGCTTTTGAATCTGTTACTGGATCATGCGGAAAGCCTGAAATGACAGAACACTACCAGCCCCAATCAATCCAACCAGCGCAAAGTGACTTCCAAGTAATCGCAAACCTACTACGCCAAAGAGTAACTCGGCGCTCTGGTTTATCAATGGTGGATTTCGCCGGTACCGTTTCCGTAACTGCTGGGCCTCGGAAAGGTGAGCTCTTAAAACTGGAAAACGCCCCTTATTCCAGACGCCCTCTGGAACTAATGGATCCGTCAAGCATTATGCAACTTGTCGTTTTAATGTGGGCGAGTCAATCAATGAAGTCAATCAACGGCCAAATAGTTTCGGCCTATTACATTCAAGAGGTACCCAGCGAAGTCCTTTACGCAATGGCGGATCTCGCAGGGATGCGAAAAACCATGAACCGGCGTATCGTTCCAATGCTTGAATGTATCGGTGTTGAGTTCGTGACATCCACAGAAACAAAAAATTCAAGGCGAACCGGCGACACCACGTTTTCAAAAGAGGGAAACGGTTTTAACTTTGACGGTATCACGGCCAATAGTTCAGCGGCGTTGGCCTCGGAAACAAAACGCCTATTCATTGCCGATGAGCTCGGGAACTGGAAAGTAGAAATCGGCAACCAGGGAAATCCATTTTATCAGGGATGGGCGCGTTTAAAGGCTTGGCTTGATGAGAAGAAATGTTTGGTGCCGTCAACACCGGGCGATGAGGGGTCGTGTATGGTTGAGCATCTTTACTTGACAGGCACCCAGGAACATTGGGACGTCCCGTGTCCTTTATGCGGGACACACCAAACGCTTGAAGTCAGAAACAAAGACGGATACGGGCTTGTATGGGATGTTAAGAAAGGGAGAATCAAGGAAAAATCGATTGTCTATGTCTGTTTAAAGTGTGCCCGGTCCTTCACAGAAAAAAATAAATTCGCAATCCAGCAAGATGGATACTGGGAACAACCTCCGGACGTCGAACCAATCAGCCGCTATGTAGCTAGTTTTGGCCTTCACAGCATTAACTCAATGTTTGAATCCTGGCTTGAAATTGCCTCAGCATATGAGAAAGGCTTAGAAGATCCCATAGCAAAAAAGTATTATGATAACCACGTAGCAGGCAAACCTCACCGTCAAACCGGCGCAAAGATCAACACATTAGAAGTCATTAAAAATAATAGAGGCGACTACCAGCAGGGAACCGTACCAGATGGGGTCTGTTACCTCATTTTAGGCGCAGACGTTCAGCGGGGCTCTGATAAATGGCAGGAATTCAGCGAAATCGAATTGCAGGATGTCATTGTAAAAACCCTGGCGGCGGACAAAAAGAACGAGGAAAATACCGCCTGGGATATGAAATTCCCGCGCATAGAGTTTGAAGTCCTGGGAATCGGACCCGCTTATCGTTCATGGTCAATTGATTATCAAGTCATTTATGGGAAAACAGACCTGGCCTTTGCCGGTGCCTTTGAAAAATTTTATCAATGGGGTGAGTCCCTTATTCATAAAAATGGAAAGTTCGGATATAAACGAGAAAAAGACGGTCGGCTCTTTAACATCAATATGCTGTTTATCGATTCCGGTCATGCAACATCAACAGTTTACGATTTCACCCAGCGCTGGCGTTTTACATTTCCATGCAAGGGAGACCGTGAAGTCGTAATCGCCAAAAAAGACGCGCATCTTCATAACTCCAATTTTGTACCCTGGAAGAGATCGAAAGTTCATAACGGGATGGTGGATCTGTATACGCTATCGACAAAGTTCTACACAACCCAGCTTTACCAGCGCTTAAAAGTAAAAAGATCAACCGATGACGTTCAATGGGCAGCTTTCCAGGACTTTCCTAAACAATACCCGGCGAAATACTTTGAAATGCTTACTGTTGAAGAGCTGAAAAAAGACGGTGGATATGATGCAAGGGGAAAACCGAACGAATCAGGAGCTTGCAGGCGTTATGCCTTCACCGCCGCCGACGTCTACCTTTCTCAACAGGTCGAAATCCACCGCGCACGGGCGAAGGATGAAAAAAAATACACCGATTTACAGATTGAAAACACTATTAATTCCAGGTGGGTAATTGAATACATGGCAAAACTTGCCAAGATTGACCCACGGTTTTTAATTACTAAGGGAAAATGAACCGGAATATTTTAAAATTGCAGAGAAGCGAATTAGACTCGCGGAACATCAACTAAGTTTTTAACCGCAAAAACCGCACAAAAAATAAACATTTGACAAATCAAATAGTGTGCCATAATATTGATTTATGGCTTCCCCTTGTTTGACATCTACACGCAAAGCACAAATTGAAACCCGGATTGCAGAATATGAAGCGCGCAAAGCGTTGGCTGATACTTACTACGCCCAAATTCTGGCCGGTGAAGGAATAGAAAGCGGTAAATTCGACAGCGGCGAGGCAATGTCCTGGTGGAAATATACCGACCCCTCTCAATTTCTTATAAAAGTAATATCCCCAATCGATCAATACCTTGACTATCTCCGAAATCAGCTGAACGGAACCGGCATTGTCCGCCTTAATTTATCAAGGGGGAGGTGATGGGTTTACGTGCTTATCTGAAAAGTAAATTCCCCAAAACTACTGAAGAGGTTGTCTCCAGACTCCCCTTAAAAGTTCAGGCAGTGGCTAGGGGTCCATGGCGTGGCGGTCAACTTACCGGCGGCGAAAAATGGACCGGCGGAATCAGCCACAACGGCGGAATAACTGTTATTGACACCGCGAAAACCCTGCAAAATGCCAGGTCCGCAACTCATCAATCCACACAGGCTCGCGCTATAATGTCCAGATCAACTGCGATAGTGGTTGACGCCGGATTAAAAGCACAATCAATGCCAGCTTGGCGGGTATTAGGAATTACAGACGACGATTTCAAGGAAGACTGGGCCAGCGAGGTAGATGAAAGTTTCGACATGTATTTGTCTGGAAAACAATGTCATAGGTCCATGACAGAAACCGGATACCAATTGCATCAGCTCTGGAAAGATTGCGACACGCGGGACAATGACCAGTTTGCGCGCCTTTTTTATTCCAATGATAAGGACTTGGTTTCCCGGGTGCAATTGGAATTAGTTGATCCGACTCAAGTCGGCCAAGGCGGTTTTATTGGTGCCGCTTCCATCAATCAGTCTTTCACACACGTAAGCGGGATATACTGGGTAGACACAGCCGGAAATATGCATAGCTTCCGAGACGGGATTTTCAGAAACGCCAAAAATCAGGAAGTTGCTTACCGAGTCAGAACCAGGAAAAAGACTAAAAACGGATTTAAGTTTGAAACAATTGATATTCCAGCCAAGGGCACGAGATCGAAAAGGGTTTTTATGTTTCATGGATTCAAGCCCGAATATCCAGGACAAGGCAGAGGCTTTTCAAAACTCCATCCATTTTTACAGGATTTTCAATCGATTGTTGATTATGTGTCAGCCATTATTAAAAAGGCTATTAATCAAGGTGGAATGGTCGGTTTTGTTGAGCCGTCAGAAAACGCGCCATCTTCAAATCCAATGGAAGATCAACAAGGCGGTCCCATAGTTGATGATTACATCGAAGGCGATACAATAATTTCAGCCGGTGAATATTGTTTCGAGCGTTCAGAATATAAATCCAGGGTTCCCGGTGCTGATTTCTTCGCAAATTTGATGCCAGGCGAAAAAATGAAATTCCTGGCAGACACCGCACCCGGTCCCGAGTTCGACAAATTCATAACCTCAATTTTCAAATACTGTTCAGCCGCACTTGGTTATCCATTTGAAGTAATTTTGATGGCTTTCAATGCTAATTATTCAGCATCAAGGGCCGCACTGCTTGAGGCATGGCGAACCGGAAGAATTGCACAGGCAGATATAAAAGCGGATCTGATGGATATCTGGCGTGAGATGTGGATGAGTGAGGAAATCGCAGCCGGTAGAATTTCGGCTCCAGGATGGTTTGATCCCAGGCTTAGACAAGCATGGTCAAGATATATCCTACAAGGTCCATCACTTCCAAGTATCGATCCTGCAAAAGATATGGGCGGCGTAGAAAAAGAACTCAAGCTTTCTCTAACGACTCAAGGTAAAGCGGCAAGGGATCGGAACGGCACTGATATCAAACAGAATATTGCAGTTAATAAAAAAGTTTTTGCAGAATCCCCAACGGCTTTCTGGGAGGACAAACCAGATGACGGCACAGAACCAGAACAACAAAACAGCAATCAGGACTAATCATGGCAGATAAAAGAACAGTTGTTGCAATTCCGGCGGATACCTGGACGGAAATTATCAACGGCGCAAAAACGGCAAATATCAAAGAGGGAATCAGCAATGTCAGTTATTATAGTATGCTGTTCAGCACTGATCCTGAAATTCCCGCCGATGTCGATCCGGCGGACGCGCCAACGTCCGAGAAAATGTTTGAAAAAGACAGTACCGAAATTTTAAATGATGCGGCTCTTACATATGTCTGGGTCAGATGTTCCCCAGGTGAAGTCGGGTCCGTAATTGTAACCTAAAGGAAAATTATGAAAGGTAAACTAGGAGATCAGGGCGCTGAACTTGCTGTTTTAGAGGCGGTAGAAGTTGACACTACAGCCATTCAGTCAAATCAAGTAGTCCCAGCGCAAAATTCAGCTGATAATGTTTTGGCTCGTGATGTGATTGGAAACAAGACAGACAATCATACAGGAGATTCTCTATATTCGAAGGCCAATACAAACGATGAACACAATCACGGCGTAAATATGCTTTATCCTGTGTTGGCTTCGCCTGTCACTCTGACAAAAGCGGCTGGAGTTTATGCAGTCTTTCCAACGCCTACAGAAATAATACCAGCAGGAATGATAACGGATGATTTTGACATCCATTGGGCGATTATTTCCGATATATCTGCAAACGGTGATTGCGACAAAATCATTCGTAAGAAACGCGGTTCAGTCTCAAGAAGGGAGCCTACCAATGCTTACACCGTTAATGGCTGCAAACACAAGGATATCAGCTGCGATAAGTTCTAGTAATGCCGGAGCTGATACCGCTAATCTCAAGGTTGAATTTCATACTTATTAAAACATGAGTGAAGAAATTAAAATGTTAAACTTGTTGCTTGAAGGGCAAAAAGAGATTGCGGAACAGATTAAGCGGGTTCATACCAGGCTAGATACGATATCAGAAATCGCGACAATCAACAAACAATCAATTAAACATTTAGAAAAATCTCTTGATGAAGAAAAGGAAGAGACAAAGGAGCGTTTTAATATTGTCCATAAGTCAATTCGACGCCGCGACGGGCATTTAAAATGGTTAGTTGCGTCAATATTCGTGCCAATTGTTGTGTCAATCCTTGCTTTTTTAAATATTTCGCCTAAATAAGTTGACAAATCAAACAGTGTGCCATAAATTAAAAGAAAACGAATAAAAAACCATGCCAAATCAGAAACCACAAAAACCAGAAGAACAAGGCATAAAAGAAAGTTGTTCGTTCTCTAAATCAGGTTTTTTGTATTTACCCCTAGAGCAAAGAGACCATTCAACAACTTCTCGTATTCCGACGGCTCCCATATGTCGATATGGACGGAACATTGTGCGTTTTTTGCCGTTTCTGGTGTAACCCATTTCGTTTTCGATCTTTTCAATATGATCGATAATATCAGGATAATTTGAAAGCATGCGAAAATTAGAACGATTAGAATTGATGCAGGGAAAACACTCCATTGAGGGATATGGCAAGATTTCGATACCTGTTTTTTTTATCAATTCGTTTCTTTGTTCTGTTTTAAAATTAACGAGAGGGCAAAACAAGTCTCTTCCGCCGTGCCTTTCAGATTGTCTTATAAAACTAGGCGCGTCTTTTCGGTGTTCGCTTTCCTCTCTCCTGATGCCAGTGAAACATTTACCTTTTAAATCTGGGTCAACTTCTAACATCCATTCACGGGCTGGACGAACTTTTAGTTCATCAGAACAAAATTGGAATTTGCTTGCTGCCATTGGCCAACCTTTTTTACGTCTGACAAGTGCCTCCATTCCTTCAGATTCTATTGTAACAAATTTCAATCCATTTTTTTCAGCGTATATTTTGATTTCATCAACTCTCTCATGCCAAAAAGGTGCTTCCCATCCGGTATTTGAATACACAACAAAAGTTTCTCCGGATAGATTTTCAATCGCCCATTGCATCAAAGCGACAGAGACGTTCCCGCAACTTGAAAAAATAAAGTTCATAATTCTCCATTGGTTGAATTTAATTAAAAGACAACTTTATTTTATCACAAAAAACGGCTTTGTCAAAACAAATCGTAACATGAAATAATCATGCCAAAAACAATTTTACTTTCTGGAACGGTTGGATTTGAAATCAATGTTGAGGATATAAGCGCCGAATTAGAAAGTGCGGGCGGTGAGGATGTTACTTTTAATTTAACAACCGGCGGCGGTTCTGTTTTTCAAGGCTTGGCTATTTCTAACCTGATAAAAAATTATTCAGGCAAGACGACGATGCATATAATCGGCTTAGCAGCAAGCATGGGCACAAAAATAGCGCTTGCAGCGGATAAGGTAACAGCAGAAGAGGACGCTGTTTTCATGATCCATAATCCAACAGGGTTCGTCCATGGTGATCAAAACGATATGGCCAAAATGTCAAAGACATTGGAATCAATCGCGGACTTACTCGCTAGAACATATGCGCAAAAAACGGGTCTTACCAAGGCAGAGCACCGAAAACAAATGGACAATGAAACATTCTTTTTCGGTGATGAAATCAAAGATGCCGGATTCGCTGATCAGATAACTGGTGCAAAAAAAGACAAAAGACACAAAGCGGCGGCGCTATCTGACGCTGAGTTGGATATAAAATCCGCAAGTGAAACATTAAAGACTTTAGAAATTGAAGAAGATTATACAAAAATAGCAGCCCTTTTAAACGAAGGTAAAAACATGCCAAATATAAAAGCCGGTGAAAGCCTTGGCGCTTTTCTTAATCGTGAAATTGATAGAAAGGCGGGCGGTGATCAAGACGAACGACAATCAATTATTTCAAATATGGCAAGGGGCGCGGGGATATCTGTAAGCACTGTTAATCAGATATTAACTGGTTCGATAATCTGTCCACCGATTTCAAGACTACGAGCATTTGCCAGGGTTTTGAGTCTGACAATCAGTAGGATAATCTCCGCCGCTGAAAAAGATGGTTGCAACTATAACGAGGAAGAGGGCGTTATGAGTTGTGATATTAAAACACAGCAGGCCACGGAACCTGTTAAACATTCCGCCAAGCGCTCAAGCGCTGAAACTGAAAATCCAAATGGAGATAAAAAAATGAGTTTGGATACATTCTTAGCCGAAAACGCGGCTGAAAAAATTGTGTATGACCAGCGCTTGAAGGACGCGAAAGCCGAAGGTAAAACAGAGGGGATCGCGGAAAAACAAGCGGACATTGACAGGGTTCACCCGCTGATTTCAGCTGAAGGTGCAAGCGACGCCCTTATCAAATCAGGGTTCGAAGCTCTAAAAGGGGTAACGTCGATTGATACCTTCGTGGGGATCGCATCATACGAGACGCGACAGAAAGAAGCCTTCGCGGCATTAGACGCCGACGGTGAAGTGGTTGATGACATCACGGCCGAAGGCAATAAAGCGGCCGGAGACGGCAAAATCATCAAAAACCAGGCAGACCTGGACGCTGAAAAAGAGCTTTTCAATAAAATGAAAGGCAAAGAAAAAAAGGAGGCATAACCCATGACTACCTTACAAGCTGTTGAATTACAAAATTCTGAGGGCTTCTGGCTTTCAGGGGATTACAAGTATAAGGACAATGAGACATTTTTGCAGGATGCTGGTAGAGTCGCAGCCCTTGCACAATTTACCGTTGTCGCCCGCAGACAATCAGATTTAAAATTGATTCCCTTGACCGATCTCAGCCCGGCACTGACACCCGCTTTTATGACTTGCGGTGCAATCGGTGGAACGGCGGCGGAGTTCGCAGCACTGACAGACGCGGAACTTTCCATAGATGTAAATGGAGAGACTATTGAACTCGCGGACATGGACATGTCAGGACTGGATTCTGTCAGCGATACACCTGGTTATTTGACATGCGCGGCCTTGGCCGTAGCGCTCCCGATTTTTCAAGCGGTGGCGGATGCGCAATTTGGAATCACAATTGACGGAATCCTTAACAATATCACCTGCGATTTTTCCGGGATCGATGATGAAAATGATACGCCTGGTTACTGGACTTGCGGTGCAAACGGCGGGAATATTGTAGCATGGAACGCAGTTACAGACGGTGCTTTCGATGTCACCGTCAACGGTCTGGAAATAAATATCACAGGTGCAGACTTTTCAACCGCCATAACATTGAATGATGTTGCAGACACCATCAATTATCTAGCAGCTGGCCGGTTTACTGTGATTTATGATGGTAAGCTTGACATTTACCGCCTTGTCAGTAATAAAACTGGTGAAGTCTCAACTGTAGCAGTCCCCAATGCACCCGCAGCAGGCACCGACATTTCAGCAGCCGGTTTTCTGAACGCAGCCGCAGGCGCAACCACGGCCGGAACTGGTGGAGAAGGAACAGCCCAAACAGTGCAGGACATTATCAATGCTGAACTGGTTGGCCTCGGTTTTTGTTACATGGACGGCGATCAATTCGTCTTTGTTTCCAGAACAGCTGGTGAACTTTCAAGCGTTGCAGTTCTAAGCGCTGGAGCTGGTGGAACCGACATTTCAGGAGCTGGATTTTTGAATGGTGCAGCAGGAGCGGCCACGGCTGGAACTGGTGGTGAGGGATTATTCGAGAGTATCAGCGGAATCATCAACGCCCACGCCGAGGGGCGGTTTACCTGCTTTTTCAATGGCGATGCTTTTGTTTTCATGAGTCCGACCGCTGGACTCCCTGGATCAATAATCTCTGTTTTGAGTGATCCGGCTGCAGGCGGAACCAGCATTTCAGGCGCTGCATATCTCAACGGTTTAACAGCCGTCGGAACAATAACTCCCGCAACTGGACAGGAATCAACTGCCGTCCCAATCGGGATTTTTGTCGGTGAGGCAATCACAGCAGCAGATTTGGTCGCTGGAGATGTTGACGACCAGCTGGTTTCCGGATATGGAGACCCGGCCACTTTTGACGTCAATAAGTTGATTCTGGAAAACAGTCTGGATATTGACGACATTGTCCAGAACACAGGTTTTTCAATCAGGCAGCACTTGACGAATATTGGTCTGATTGCGTCACAAACTGACGAAATTTTTCAAGCTAACCCCTTAACATAGGATAAAACATGGCATTAGAAGACATTGGGGTCGCGACATATCATATGTCAACGGGGTTCAGTGATATTGATTTGCTTCCAGTTAATCCCGGACTTTTGGCCTTTTTTGGCCGATCACAGAACGGCGGACTCACTGAGTTCGTAGACGACAGCCTCGAGGTAAAATGGGACGTCGTGCGCGGGGATATCGAACGCGAGCGGCTCCTTGTTCGTTCATCTGGTGGAATGAATGTTGGGGACAATGCCAAAGTTTTGAAAGCGGCTTTGTTTACGACTGAATCAAGCATTTTCCCGCAAGTAACAGCCAGAGGAGCTGTTGAATACGCTCAATTATTCAAGCGCGTACCAAACGAACTGCCAAGCGGTGAACTGACCAAAGAACAGCGGATGCGTTGGCTGTCAATGCAGATTTATGGCAAAATGCTCGGTAATATCGGCAATACCCTTGTTGTCAAAGGCTGGGAAAGTGTCAGAACCGGAAAAATGACTTTGGATGATGGGTCCGGTGATTTCTTCGACTGGCGAAGGGCTGCAAGTAATACAGCCGCCGCCGGTGCTGTCTGGACAACCGTCGGAACCGATATCCTAACCGATATCGACACCCGCTGCGACAAAATCCAGGAAAACGGAAAAGTTGAGGCCGATTTTATACTTCCAGGCGTTGCAACCTGGGCAGGCATGAAAAAGAATACTCAACTTGTCAGTGAAGCCGAGAACAGAGGCTATCTGTTTATTCGTGCCGGTGGAATCGCCGCACTTCCAGACCTGCCCGCAACTTTGCAATGGATGGTTGATGCCGGGCTAAAATATCAAGCATGGATTCAAACACCTGCAGGACGTGAATTGTTTGTTTTGACATCAAACGAAAAAGTCAAAGACCCAGACACCGGACTGTTTGTTAAACTGATGCCGGATGATGAAGTTCTTTTCGGTTGGTCAGGTGCTAGGTGCGACTGGAAATCAGGCCCCGCCGCTCATTGGAATAACACCGCCGATGATGCCGAAGTCGCAGCCAGAATGGGGATTGACATTGTCAGCCCTGATCTTGGAATGGAAGCCGTTCAGAAACTCGGACAGCTTGACTCCAGAATGTTCCATATTTTAACCAAACCGACTGCAACCGCGACTTGGTTCGAAATGCAAACTAATCCTTTGCTTGTCACGAATCATGCAGACGCCTTTGCACTTTTGACGAGTACATCATAATGGGAAAATATTATTGGAATGATGACACCCAGGTTCTTTCACTGGGGGGGTGCCCCGGTCACAGTGAAGGAGACATCCTTGCCGGTGAAGAAATCCCTGGATGGTACGTCGAAGAGTATGAAGAGAGGTTCGACAAATTCTGTCAAAAACAGCAGATCTCCAGTAAAAAAAGTGTGACCTTTTCCGAGAAACAACAGGCTTCTTTAATTAATGCGCGGAGCACTATTGATAAACTCAGATTGAGAATTGCAGAACAGACCACAAAAATTAAAAGCCTTGAAAAAAAGGTTGAAGATTTTGAGGTCAGCATATCTCAGATTGAGGTTTTAGAAGGTCACAAAGATGAACTGGATCAGTTGAAGGCTGAAAAGAAAAGCCTGGGGGAATCATACGCGGCTCTGGAAAGTCAGAAAGCCGCGGTTGATTCGAAGTTTGAAACTCTGGGAGATGAAAAAGCGGCTCTTGAACTTGAAATTGAAGAGTTAAAAAAACCCAAATCCGGTAAAAAGAAATGAAACTAAAACCGGGAGTTGAAATAACTCACAAATGCAAGACATATAAGGGAGAAATCCCCGATGATGTCTTCAAAGAAATCTACGGCGGGAACGGTGACAAGGAGTCTAAAAAGCTACTTGACGTCAAGCTGAAAAAGTTCAAATTTGTCGAAGAAAAAGAGGAACCGGTAAAGGATGAGCCTGCAAACTCAAGCGGTTAAAATCGCCGGGATTGCTCATAAATTATCTGGCACAACCGTTTTCTTGATCGATCCGGACGGGGTAAAAACTGAGCATGACGACTGCACTTTTCTTTCAGGGCGTGTAACGCAAAGCCCCGACTCTGGGGAAGAGATGGTTGTCTTTCGACCGGTGGCCACTTTTCCCCGGAGTTCGTTAACCAGGATACCAGCGGACGGTGAAAAATGGGCTTTACTTGCTCCACTTGATCCAGAAATACCGGACACGTTGACAACGCTTAGCCTAGATCCATCAAAAGCAATTGAAGGTGGCCGAAGCTTAGGAACGATCAGGCTTTATTTGTCGGAGGTTAAGCAATCATGAGCTTAGTTGCTGTTTTCGCATTTAATACGGCGGTTGCATTGATGGCAGCTCAGGCCGCTGGAAGATTCGGCGTTGAAGGTCATCAAACACAAAAACAGTCAGCTCAATCACTTATTGACAATGCTCTGGTACGATGTTGGATTGATAGTGCAGATGTTGATTTTTCAAGGAGCGCAAGGAACGGGCCAAAAGAACACGAACTAAGAGTCGGTGTTCGTTTTCAAGTAGCACAACCAGCGAAAGCGGATATTGAAACTCTTGAAGATGAGGCTTCCACGGATTTACAGCGGGCAACGGCTCTAAGTAATTTGACAACTCCAACGCTTGAGACGACCACAGCTTTATACGCTGCATGGTCTGCTGTTTTTGAAATCTTGGATGATGCCAGAAACTTGACTTTAGGGCTACCGAAAGGATCGATTTCAGATAAGGCCTATTCTCAATTCAAACAAGACGAATTTCCAACCAGGGGCGGACCTGGAATTTTGACAGCAACATCATTTTTAGAGTTCAGAGTCAAAGAAGCACAACTCGGAGACTTAGGAAACGAACCTGCAAACATCACAATGGATAATACTTTAATTGGTGCCGGAGTTGACGAAGTAACAGATGATGTATCAAAAGCCGGTGAAACGACAATAACAACAACATAGGAAAA
Source organism: Actinomycetota bacterium (assembly GCA_011682565.1). Lineage (GTDB taxonomy): Bacteria > Zhuqueibacterota > Zhuqueibacteria > Residuimicrobiales > Krinioviventaceae > Hydrothermomicrobium. The sequence continues at coordinate 15,759 of JAACEJ010000003.1, forward strand.
ATCATGTCAATTGAAAGCGCCAAAAATCTTGCAAGCATTCAAAACACCGTTTTAAAGCCACAAGCCGAAGATGTCGCAAGCCTGATAAATATCATAGGCTCATACGAGGCAGGCAAAACGATTGTCGACGAAGTTCCGAAACTTTCTTTAAGCGCTCAATCAACCGGTTCAGTTTACGGTTTCGGTTCAATGCTTCATCGTCTACACATTGCCGTTGAGCTTGGAAGCGATGGTCAAGTATCAACATACATCACACCACAGGCAGAGGCAGGAGGAGCAGCGGCCGCAGTCGGTGAGGTTGATTTTACTGGTTCTGTCGGAATACTTGCGGGAACTTTGGCGATGTATTACGGAGCAGACCGGATACCGGTTACAGTTACCGACGCCATGACAGTTGAAGCGCTTACAGACGCCTGTGTTTTGGCAATTTCAGCAAATGTGAATCTGAATATTTCAGGGGCCAAGCACGCTGCAACTTTTGAGCTTGATGTTACGTCAAAAACTCTTGGAACTTTTGGAAATGCCATTGGCGGGGCTCAAATCAGCTTCAATAGAAATCCTGATGACGTGACGCCGACTGGAATCACAATTGCAACCACTCAGCCGGTAGGCGGAACAGGACTACCGACAATCGCCGACGCTCTGAACGGCATGGGAACCGGTGACAACAAAAACGAACTAAAATTTACAGCGATTGTCCATGGATACGGACAGGACACCACCACCCTGAATTCAATCAGAACTTACGTGGGTCCAGGCGATGAATTGACAGGACTTTATGCAAAAATTGTGGCCAGACCGCTTTACTCAGCGACAGGTGATAACCTGTCAACTGCTACCGCTGCAATAGCGATTGGAGCCGCACGAACCACAGACCGGGCAAATGTGATTTTTCCGGTTGCCGGATCAAAAAACCATCCTTCTGAAATTGGCGCTCAATTTATCGGAATTGTGGAAAGAACCGCCAAATCAGCAGCGGCCAGAAGTTACGGCGGGCAAGCATTTACGGCGATGGACCCAGGAGACGAAGCAGACCGCTGGACAAATGACGAAACAACCCGAGACCTGGCAGTTAATGCCGGGATATCTACTTCGATTGTGGATGGCGGTGTTGTGAAAATTAACGATGCAATCACAATGTACCATCCAAATACAATCCCGGAAACTTCGAATATTTATAGAGAAGTTGTAAATATCCGAAAAATTCGGAATATGTTAGCCAATGAAAAATCAACTTTCGGATCTCTGACACTGAGTAAAAATATCATTGTTGAAGATGTCGCCGAAGTTAGCTCAGTCAAGGATAAGCAGTTTGCAATCGATCTAAAAATAGTCAGGTCAACTCATATTGCATTGATAAAGGCGTTTGTCAAAAAGGCATGGTTATATGAATCAGCCTTCGCGATTGCCAATCTTGAGGTTGCTCTGAGATCAAACACGGACGGTTTCGATTCGATCATTAAAGCGATTCTGTCAGGTGTTAACAAAATTTCTGATAATCAAATCCAGGCTGACATTTCAACAGCCGTTCTTCAATAAGGGGGTAAAATGTCAGGTAGTGTTTTAGATGTTTGGATTGATGATATCCATTACGATGCAGCGGCCGACGCGGTTTTTAATACCGGTCTGGATATCGAGAAAGAAGGGGTCAGGCACTCAGGCGGGTCAAGCTTCAAAGTCACTCTCAAGACCCAGGAAATTGAAGGTGTTGATTTAATAACAGACGCCACAGCGGCCGACACTCTCAGGGATGTTAATAAGAAAAAAGAAAACGTCAGCTTCGGATGGGAAGAGGAGGACGGCGCGATTTACAACGGTGAGGGTGCTATCAACCTCACTGGAAAAACTTCAGATGATTTTAAAACGAGCATGACCTTTTTGCTGGATGGCAAGCTTGAGGTCACTTTACCATAATTATAAAACGGGGCTTAAAAAATGGCAGAACTAGAAGAGGAAAAGATTTTTAAAGATCCACCGGAAAAAAAACCAAGGATCGGAGAAGATGCAGCAAAAGACATTTTCAAAGGCTGGCTGGATTATTACGATATCAAATTCAGTCATATCGTAAACGATCAGGGCCGAGAGGGGGCTGAAACACTCGAAAATAAAATCGTATGTGCTATCCAGGATGAAAAAATCGAGACGAACTTGAGCACTGATCCGAACGAAGGTTTTCAAATTATCCAACACACCCGGCCAGGCAAAACCATCACTTATAACGAATATGGGTTTAAGGCAGCAAGGGAGTCAGCAAAACAAAAGGACTCGGCAAGCGCACAAATCGCCCTTTTAGCATCATTGAGCGGACTTGGTATGCCAAACTTCGACAATAAAAAATGGTTTTCAGGTCCGGACCTGAAACTTGCCGAATACATATCAATCCTTTTTTTGTTATAGGGCCAGGGGATAAGTCCGACGGCCTAGCACAAAAATGTATTAATTGGGGGGCTGCGTTATTTCAAAATCAGCCCATATCAGAAATTGAAAAACTGAGTTATTCAAGTTTAAAGTTTTGGTACTCTTGCAGTCAGTATAACCCCAAAAACCACCCGGACAAATGAGCCATGCCGAAATCATTACGAGTCAAAACACGATTCGAAGCCACGGAAGACATTAGCAAAACGGCACGGCGCATTGAGAAAAACACCAAAAAAATGAACCGCTCTATCCAGAGAGGTTTTAAAAAATCCCGAAAATCCGCATTAGGTTTCAAATCAGTTCTTAAAAGTATTCTTGCGGCTTCCATAATCTCAAAGGGTTTTGGGTTACTTTCCAGAGGTGTTTCTGAAGTAACCACTCAATTCATAAGCTTTGATGATTCAATAACGGCCGCAGCGGTGAGGTTTAAAGATATTGGGCCAGATGCTAAAGATTTCAATCAACAACTCCAAACCATAAAAAAATCAGCGAGAGAAGCAGGCGCCACAACTATTTTCACAGCTGAACAAAGCGCAAAAGCGTTGGACTTCTTCGCCCGTGCCGGTTTTACATCGACCGAGGCAATGGGAAGCCTTCGATCTATGATCAACCTTTCAATTGCAAGTGGAACCGATTTCGCCGCTGCGGCTGACATGTCCAGTGATTTATTAGGGGCATTTGGACTCAATGCAAAAAATACCGCTCAAAAAATCGCCAATCTGAACCGCCTGAATGACGTACTTGTTAAGACGACAAACTCCTCAAATGTGACTTTGACAGACTTGTTTGAAACTATGAAACAGGTTGGACCGGTTGCAACTGGCATATTAGGGTCAAGTCTTGAAGAGGCTGCAAGTTTCGCCGCTATTCTCGGTAATTCAGGGATAAAATCAAGCGAAGCCATGACAGCGCTGAAGAATATATTCTTAAGAGTCGCAGCTCCCGTCGCAGCCGGTAAAAAAACACTCGACGCGCTCGGGTTGACTCTGGATGATGGGACCGGAAAAGCAAAAAATATGACCATGTTTATGGCTGAAATGGGAGAGAAGCTGAAAGGATTCGGTCAAATCGAACAAGCAAAAATCCTTGATGCCGTTTTTGGAAAAAGAGCGATTGCAGGTGCTAAAGTCATTTTTGATAATATTAAGGCCGTCGATGATTTCAAAGGTGTACTTGATAAAGCCGCCGGGACATCCAAGAAAACAGCAGATGTCATGCAGCAAAGCCTTGGAAACAGAATCAAAGGGTTAGGTTCTGCATTGACAGAATTTGGCTTTAAGGTACTTGACCCATTCGAGCAAAAGATAAAAACAAGTGTTTTATTATTAACAGAATTGTTCAGAGGTCAGAGTGCGCAGCCGCTAATAACTGCTATAAATAAGGCCGAAGAAGCATTTAAATTACTTGGAATAAGTATAAAAGCAGCCTTTGAACCAATCGAAAGAACGGCAATAATATTGAAGCCTCTTATCGATTTAATAGCAAAAAAAGAAGTTTCGGACGCTCAAAAAACAGGGGTTCAAAAAGCTCTGGAAGTAACCGGAACAGCCGCTCTCCCAATAAAAACGGGTGAAAACGCTTTACTATTAGCGGGCAAATTATTGTTGCAAATATCAAGGACTCAAGGGAAAGGTCCAACAGCTGAAGCATTTGCAAAAAAACGAGCTGCGGATCAAGCACGAACTCTTGAGGTCAGAGACATGCTAAGAAATCGATTTTTAGACTTTATTGGTTTTGGAAATAATGAACCGGCTTTTGCGGGGGGTCGACCAAACCCGGGGCCAATCGTAAACGTAACAACTAATGTTAATGCCGACGGTGTGACGGCAGAAACTACAGTCGAAGCCCCAAAAACCAGCAATAAAACAGGGGCTAACAAATTCTAATGGCTGAATTAAAAGGACCGGAAAAAAGACTAAGAGACGCGTTACAATTAGTTTCCCCAAATTCTGATGGCAACAAAATATATATTGCTAAATGGATCGGGGATCCCATAAATAAAGAAAAGAAACTCGGCCTATTCGACAGCCCAAAAACCAAGGGGACCAAAGTCCAGGACCTGGAGATCAAAGGCGCCTTACATCAACTGACCTTCTTTTTTGATGACGAAGATCACGACGAAACAGCTGGTAAATTTTGGAAATCTCTTGATTTTAAAGGTAGTTGGGCCATTGTTCATCCACTATTAGGCCCGATTTCAAATCTATATATGTCCAGGGCAACATGGGAAGTTGAGCCGGTCAGGTCCGCAAGTTTTACGACTTTCAACACGAACTGGATTGAAGGACTCCCAGACGGCACAACGGTTTCAATAAGCGAGATAAAAACAAATCTAAGGGCGGCTGCGGATGATTCTGATTTATCGGCCGGTGATCAGTTTGAAAGCAACATATTAACGGACACGTTTGAGCAATTTAATTCTTTGGTTAGTGCTACGGGAAAAGCATCAAATGCAATCAAGAAAGGGTTGAGAAAGTTCGAAAACCTACAATTGATCAATCCCAGACTTGAGGCTTTGTTCAATGGCATAGCATCAACCCTCGAAAGTTTCCCGCCTGATATATCGGCGCTTGTCTCGCAATTCACAGGACTTTATCAGGCGATTGGATTAGCTCAAAATAATGCCGCCGGAGCGATTGATAATTTTATTAACATCATTTCAGGTCAGGATGATATCATAACAGATGATCCAGGACCAAACGGAAGAAATGCCGCTGCGGTAGCCGAATTTAATCTGAGCCTTGCAAATACTCAAATTGCAAGGTCTGTAACACTCCCAGGACTTGTAACCAGGGAACAGGCGATTGAAACCGCTACGACCATCAATGATTATTTTACTACAATGACGAATACGCTTGATGCCGTTGGTGAAAATTTCGCAGACACACCAATTGAAAATCAGTATGTTCCACAGTCCATAAGTTTTGGCGATCAGTTTTCAGCGAATAAAGCGGCTATTCAGTTTCTTTTAAATTCAGCTCTGGACTTGAAAGTTGAGAAGCGTTTTACAATTAAAATAGAAAGATCCCCGCTTGAAATTGCCTGGACAGAATTGGGGATGGGTGAATTTATCGAACAGGATGGAATCCAGATTGACCAGAATTTCGCAGATTTTTGTGAGTGGAACAGCTTACACGGTGCCGATATTATGTGGCTACCAAGTCAAACAGAGGTTAGAATATTTGTATGAATCCAATTCAAGGCCAACAATACACAGCAGAACCAGGCGACACGCTCCCGAGTATAGCAATAAAATCGGGCTGGTTAGATAATGGCGTAGCAATCAGAGACGCGAATCAATTCGTTTTCACAACGTCAAATCAAGAAGAAGTACAGCCAGGCGAGGTTCTTTTTATTCCTGTTGATCCTGAATTAGTTGAGTTGCAAAATATACAGGATGCTTTGTGAAAATAGTTCTTGGAGGTCGCGAACTAAACACAGTTTCAGCCAGCATCAAGCGGACAATGGATACAGGCCTTGATGAATGGAACTGTATTATTCCAGAAGTCGATCCACAAATCGATCAGGAACTTTATGACTTGGTAAAACCTCGATCGTTCGCTCCGTCGATTGCATCAATTCAACGGGACGGCAAAAAGGATAAAAAGCTGATTATAGGCTTTAAATATGGGACATTTCCGACAGTAACAAACCAGGGCAGTGCGCTTGCTTTGCGCGGATATTCAAAAACGTTTCCCTTAACGATTTCAAACCCGAAACAACCGCAGGAATTTATCGATAGTAGTATTAGAGATATTTCGAGAAAGTTTCAGCTCATCTTTGGATTTTTTACGAAATTCTCAGGAGCGGTTGACTCCCAAGTAAATGAAAAATTCGAAAACGTTAAAATAAACGCTCAGGACAAAGTTTTCGATTTCCTCCAGGATCTGGCCAGGCAGCGTGGGATTTTAACGAGTTCGGACAATGACGGGAACCTCGAATATTTAATCGCCAGAACCAGCCAAAAAAGCGTTGGTTCAATAGTCGAGGGTAAGGACGGGGTTGTTCCGATCACTGAAGAGTTTTCAGCCAGTTTTGATGATACTAATATTTTCCAGACATACCAGGCCGTTAATGATTCGCCCTTTGCTTTTTTACTCAAGGAACCACAAGGCATTTCAAAAGATTCAAGAATTAAAATAGTCAGTTTCAAAACGATTATTACAAATTCACTTATAAAAGGTGCTGGACAAAAAACGGTTGATTTTACACGGAATCAGACAGTCGCAAGCGGTCTTTCAATGCCTTTCGAGGCTAACGGGTGGGAGTCTCCAAACGGTGAGTTATGGAAAGAAAACACCCTTGTCGATGTTGAATCCAATTCATTATTCGTGCCAAATGGCTTTACTTTTTTGATCAGAGCGGTAGAATATAGGGAAGATTCCAGCAAAGGAGAAACCACTGTTTTAAGTTTAGTACCGCCTTCTTTGTACACAGGCGAAGCAATCGACGAACCATGGGCGTAAATGTCGGACAAGTGACCGGTCAGGAGATAGGAACCTACAGAGGCCTTGAAAATGTCAGGATGCTGCAAGTTGAGCTATTAGGAAGCAATCCCGATACAGTTCTGTTTTTTAACGTCTCAGGTGAAGACACGGCACCCGCAAATGGTGACATGGTGATCGTTCGCAATATGGGCGGTTTTAGGATGACTCTCGGGACAAAAGACCCTATTTTGCAGGTATCTAACGCCGGGGAAAAAGAGTTTTACAGTCATGCAGCGGGGGTAAAACTGGCCCGCTTGAAACTTAATATTGACGGTTCAGTAGGGATTAAGAACCAAATATCCGGAATTGATTTTGCAACCGCTATGACAGAATTAATAGACGAAATAAAAGCGTTGACGACTTTCGGAAGTCCCACTAATCACGTTGTCACCGCCGCGTCTAAGGCACTAATTCAGGTGAAACTAATTCAATTGTTAACAGTGGTTAAGGGTATCTAATGCCAACAAATCACGCGACAATAAAGGCCGCTCTCTTATCTCTATACAACACAGCAAAGACGGCTGAAATGTCCGAAACAGATTTTGCCGATGGGATGGCGACTATTATTCAAAATGCGATTCTATCGGGTGAAGTCTTAACAGATCCGGCAGACCCATTTTTAGATTCATTAGCGGGAGCCGTTACAGGTCAGGGAATTATACAATGACAGACATTTACGAAGGCGACCCCAAAATGATTTTAGGCCCCAACGGCTCACGTTTTGAATACAAGGGTGGACAACCAGTGATGGATCGTGGTATTGAAAACAGCGTTTTTATTGATCTTGGAACCAGATCAAAAGGGGTTGACAGCCATCAAAACGGGTGGGTCGGAAATCAACTCATAAGGGATCCCGCCCTAAGATATGGAAGCGATTATATAGAGACAATTGAAAACGTCCCTATTACTTTATCAGGTCTTTCAATCGGCGAGCAGGCGGCGAAAACGGCTTTATCCGGTCCTATTTATGGAAAAGTAAGCTCTGAAATGAGCAACCCGGCACTTGATACAAAACTGAATAAAATAGTTGTGGACGCTCCCGAGGGAGTTTTGAAAGTGACAACCAAATTTTCTCAACTTTGGCAATTTCAAGCAACTGACCCGGCAAACGAGCGGATTTAATGGCTAAATGTGGGAAGGATCAAAACGGAATAGTTTTATATCATTGTCCTGCTTGCGGTCATGCTCATGCGATGGATAGCCGGTGGACTTTTAATGGTGATTTTGAAAAGCCAACGCTAAGCCCTAGTTATTTAGCATATGGAAGTAAAACAACTCCGCGTTGCCATTGTTTTGTAACGAATGGACAAATTCGATATCTTAATGATTGTACTCACGAATTGAGGGGACAAACCGTTGAAATGGTAGATTGGTAATGGCATTTATAACCCAGACAACACAACAGGTTTTTGATTCAGCAATTAATTTTATTGAGTCCAAAATAAACCAGACAACGCCCGGGGCGGATAAGGCGTATAATAAAGTTTTAGCCGGTCTGCTTTCGATGCTCTATACTATTCTATTGAAGTTTGCGACGGATAGAGCCAAGGAAGTTTTAACGATTTCAGCTTCAATAATCGGTCTCAGAGTCATTGGGCAAGGTCGGAACATTGAGGAAAAAGTCGCCACATCCGCAGTGCACACTTTTGAAGTACCGGCCCTATTTGGAACAATCATCGAAACGTCAGTTATTTACACCGGAGACGCCAACGGTGTCAGATATCAGCCAAATGCGCAAGTAACTGCGGCGGTTACAAACATAGCCACAATCACAGCCACGGCATTGACTCCCGGAGTTGTAGGAAATCTTGCGGTAGGTCAAACCCTACAGGCGGATAGGCAGGTTTCAGGTGCGGAAACACAAGGCACGATCACTGTAATAGTGACAACGGCCGCCAATGCTGAAGAGGTCGAGGCATATCGACAAAGACTTTTGGATGATGAACGAACTGAGGGCGGGGGCTCGGATTCTGCAGACTACCGAAAGAACGCTGAAAAAACACCTGGCGTTAATCGTGCCTTTCCATATACCGGGAATTCAACATATTTAGAAACCGGGCTCGGGACAATAAACCCGGTGGCTATAACGATTTATATTAAGGCCGATGAAAGTATTGATCCCGATGGGGTGCCCACGGCTCAACTTCTTCTTGACGCTGATGAATATATAAAAACAGATCAAGATACTCAGCTTGCAAATCAGGTATTAACAGGTGATATCGATTCACTTCGGGAAGTTTTACCAATTTTCAATACCACGTTTTTTGTGGTTGTCTCAGGTTTTGACGTCAGTGGAGACGTTAAAGCCCTGGTCAAATCCGATATCGAAACCGCACTTAAAGCATATTTCAGAAGCGTACAACCTTTTATTTTAGGTCTTGATTTTATTTTGGATAAAAATGACGAGGTGACGGTTCCCAGCGTTTCGTCAGTGGTTGAGGACGTTGTAAAAGCAGCGGGTGGAAAATTCACAGCAGCCACTTTTAACGTGGGTGCGGGATCTTTGCTTAGCTTTACTCTAGAGGTTGGTGAGTTAGCAAAACTAGCAGATACCGGGGGCGTGAGTTATGTCTAGAAATCTCTCACGTGCTACAATTGACACCTTATTGCCCAGGGGTGACCTGTGGGAACCGGAATTTGATGAGGGATTTGACCAGCAGCTCGACGGGATCAGTGACGAAACCGAAGATATCAGGCAGGTACTTAATAGCTTGGCAAATATTAGAAACCCGAGTAAAACACCTGTTTTTGAAGATTTGGAAAGAAATTATGGGATTAAGCCAAATTCACACATTACCGATGATATTAGATTGGCAAGGCTCAGCCAAAAAGTTTACCAGGGAGAAAAATTAAACTCGCTCAATGATTTGCAGGCTGAACTAATAACAGCCGGATTTGATCTACAGGTTCACAAAAACGATCCACCAGTTGACCCGGCAACGTTTTTGACCAAATCTTTCCAGATCGCTGCTGGTTCAGACTTTGCCTTTGCCGGATATAATAACGGCGTTGATATCTTGGCTTTCGCGGCTAGTTTGGGCGGTGAATTATTGGTAAATACGCCTATTGGTCAACAGTCGCCTGCAATTGAAATGCAGGCCGGGGGCGCTTTCGGATACGCTGGATTTACGAGTGATGGAATCAATTTTGAAAGTGTGGCGGGTTATTTTACTCAGCTCAGGAAAGATATTTTAACTTATCCAATCCCAACCGATTCAATTTATTGGGGTAAAATCTTTTTCGTCGGTGGTGATGCTACAAGAGATCCAGTAACAAATGAACTTTTAACGATTGAGGGCGGACTAGTTGACAGTAACAGGCTTGACGATTTGAAAGCCTTGGTACTCGCTGATAAAACTCTGGGGGCCTGGTGTGGATTAATTATAAATAAGGTTTGATATGCTACTTACTGAAAATAAATATACAAATGTTTCCGGGACTTTCCCAAATGCTCTGATGATTGATGCTAGCGGGGCGGGTTTGACTGATGGGTCAGAATTTGCGGCGTTGCCTTTGAATGATGGGTGGGAACCTTTCAGCCAGGCGGTTATGAGTTATGCCTCAGGAGTTCAGCTTCAAAATTCTCCGACTGGCGGCGTGGGTGTGCCTAATGGTGTGGCCGATGCGGTCGGGGTTTCTCAGATGCTTGAGGCTATTCAAAAAAGTATTGGAAACGGGCCTGGAAACATGGCATGGTGGGGTAATGAACTTGACCCGAGTGTTACAGGCGATAGGATTCTTTTACTTGCCGAACAAGGTGTTTTAATCGCTGTTTATCCTGGACTTGATGCGGCTAATTATGTGGGAGATGGAAATAATATGGCGGTTGCGGCGGCTGGCGGAAAATTTTATCGCAGTAGTGATGCTGGCGGGGTGACCCCTAATATTGCGGGGCCTTATATTCAGTTGCCAGCTCAGCCAGAGCCGACTTTTACGAAAACATATATTGGAGCTACATCAGGGGCGGATTTTGACGTATCTGTAATCGGAGCTACATTGCTAACTGTTAATTCTGCTTTTGGCATAGTAGAGCAAACTTCTGACGGTTCATGGTGGTGGACTTTTTCAATTTCTGTTACGAATACGGCCGCCGATCCTATTTTTGATGTCGCTATGTCTGGAATAGCCGCAAAAAATACGCACGCTCAATGGATAGGGGTAACAGATCAAAATGTTGCATCTCAAACGATAGTCGCCGGAATAGAAAAAAACGGAGGTAACATAAGGATTACATCATCAGGAGCCGGGCCAACTACCGTCTTGGTCTTTGGTAAAATAATATTAGAATCTAAACCAACATGGGCAGACGATTTCGAATTTAAATTAGGGATAAGATATTGAAAAACACAATCAAGATTCAACAAATCGGATCTCACTCAATAATCGATAGATTCGACACGCTCCCAATTGATACGGCAATGACGGAGCTAAGAAACAGGAAAGCAATTTCCGAACTCCCAGAACAAATAGCTGTCAATCAAAAGGTTGCGGATAAAAACCGGCATACCAAAAAAGCCAGATCAGCCGCCGGTAAACTCAGGATTGCTCAAAGATATATTAATGACGCTCCGGCCGTTTTGGCATTAGCTGAAGGCGATGAAAAAGCAACCAGTTACATCAATATCGGAATCGAAAGAGCCAAAGCCGTTGTCACAAACGAATCAAAAAACTTTGAATCCTTCAACGCGGCTTCAAAAGGCTGTGACCATGACATCAACGAACTAGGTCGAATATGTGACCACAAACGCCGTGAACATATCAAAGCCAATCCGATTTATTCACATCCCAGGAAAAACGAAGTTGTGATTGATGATGCAAAATTCGACGAATTAAAAGCAGTCTTCAACAAACAAAACGAGAAAATCAAAGTCATACTCGAAACCTATGAAGACGTTGTAATCACTGCAATCGGAGACCAACAGGAAGTAAAAGCGCCTTTTCAACGCCTGATAAGTCATGAAATAATAGCAGACTTCCGTGGCTGTCAATATTTCTATCTTGACCTTGATGAAAAATGGATTGAGTCAGAAACAATCACCGATTTAGGCGTAACGATGGAAACGGTTGTCGCAAATGATTTTCATGATTCGGCGATTGAACGCAAAGACCTGAGTCCTGAACAATCAGAGGAAATCCGGATCCAGGGATTGACAGCGGAACAAAAAGAAGTTGAAAAAGCCGGAGCCATTGAAATCGCACTCAACCAGGCAGCTGCAATGAAAACAAAACTTGAGATTCAAGGCAGTACGGCGGCCAAAGCATTGACAGATTCAAAGGCCTGGTATGCTGATCAAGAAACCGCAATCGGTGCCAAATATGCCTAAATTCGGAAATGAAAGCCGTAAAAATCTTGCAACCGCACATCCTGATTTACAATTATTATTTAATGCAGTTGTGAGAGATTTTGACTGCTCTGTATTATGTGGACACAGAACGCAGGCAGAACAGGACGGGGCGTACAGAAACAAGCATTCTAAACTTAAATTTCCAAATTCAAAACATAATCGCCAGCCCTCAATGGCCGCTGACGTTGTGCCTTATCCGATTAACTGGGAAAATATGAACCGTTTCTATTTTTTCGGCGGGTATGTGAAAAAAACCGCTGAAATGCTTGGAATCAAAATAAGGTGGGGCGGTGACTGGGATTCGGACACTTTAACAGATGATCAGGCGTTTATGGATCTCCCCCACTTTCAATTGGAAAAATCATGATTGAACTACTCACAGCATGGGCAATAAAAAACGCGGTTGTACTGGCCGGTGGATCAATTGCGGCTTTCATTCTTGGATGGATTTTAAAGAAAATTCCAACCGGAAAATGGGCGAAAGACCTCGGGAAAATTGGAGAAAAAAACGGTCAATCCGTTACGGCATTTTGTAATAAGAAAATCCCTTTTTGGAATAAAGTAATCGAGCCGGTTTTCATTGACACAATCAGCGTTTTGCTTTCTTATGTCGGGGGTTTTATTATGGGGTTAAAATCGGATGATCAAACATAAATCACATTCTCTTTAATTGAATACAAAATCCTTTCCCTGAATTCTATATCACTTTCATTGTGTTTTATAAAAACGCCGCTCATATTTCCAAGCAACGAAAGCGGGTTTCCTGGTTCTACTATTGGCAATATTTCAACCTCAAACGGAACCGTTTTTAATCCTGAACCAATCAACCCGCCAAACTTAGCAGCAAGAAATCCAACCGGAATCAGTTTTAAGAAATTTCGTCTTTTCATTTATCAAAACGGTTTATTGTTAGATCCATCAATATGTCGGACGATTCTTTCGAAAGGATGCTCTCTGGCGGGTGGGCGTTTTTCTTTTGCTTATATTCTTTAATAAATTTCAGCAAAGACTCATCAGACATATTCGATAAATAATCAAGTGTTATCCATGATTCGTCAGAGTAGTCTTCCTTAATCGGCATTAAAACTGTATTTTTAATATTGTTTGATTTTTCAATTACCATTCTGCAACCTCCCCACTTCCACCAAAAAACAGGTTAACAATTCCAGACCTCAGATCAAATTCCCAAATAGAACCATCATAAAAATACAGCTTCCCTTGGACAATAACAGGTTTTAAACTATCCAGATACAAAAGACCAGTTGTCCGATATCCATCACCGACATAAAGTCTTGAAACGGTCTCTAAAACGTCAGATTCAGGAACGTAACGAGTAAGCCAGCCCGTATTGCATTCGATCCAATACAAGGCGTTTTCAAACACACCAGCACTTAAAAGCGTTGGATTTTGGCCGTTAGGGATTTCGACAAGATAAGGTGTGGTATTCCATCCCCACAAAGCGTTCGCATTCTCTGTTAAATCCGCTTCAAGCTCGTAACCGTTCCAGCTGTAATAAATCCCGTTCAGAAATAACCAATCTTTGGCCCCATTGAAATAATTTGTTGCCCACGAAACCGCGTAGACTCCATTTGTTTCAATTATAGCTGTTCGATTCACAGAATCAAAGTCATGAATCAACAGGTTTTTAGCGTGATTAATACCGGTTACCGCCGTAAGAGGGTGAAAATTATTACCTTCAATCACTATGATATCACCGGAAATCGTTTGAATTAAATCCGTAGCTTTCCATTGATTTAAGAACCAGTTGCCTTGCTCAACTCCCTGAAAATAGATTCTTGAATAATCTTTTCTCTGGCCTCCCAAAGAAAAAGCCGTATCCGGATCAATGTTTTCAATGATCCAATCGCCTAAAATGAAAGAAGGCTCGACAATTAGCGTTTCTTGACTGACAATTTCACCGGATTCGTCGTAAATAATTCTTTGATCGGAATCGGTAAAACATTTGGCACCACAATTGACCGGGTTTACATTTGGTTGTTCAATAAACTGGCCGTCATAAAAATAAAGGGTGTCAGTGGTTAAAAAGGTTAGCGAAATCGGTTCTAGGTCGGGAGATTTAATCACAATTTCGATCTCTTCCTCGTCAATTTCAATATCAGTGGTGGAATCGGTAATGACTTCGGGGGTGTCTTCAATTATTGGTTCATCTTCTGGAGTTTCTGGATCATTTACCACAATTTCAACATTGCAATCAGATGATGAATCGAGGCAGTCGTCGGCGGCTTTCTGAGCATCACTGCAACTATTCACAGTCAAAAGTAAAATGATGATAGCAAGTATTTGAATGATTAACTTTTTCATGGTTTTACCTCATTTAGAATTCACATTTACTCTGCAAAGTCTGAGCCTGTTCTATTAGTTTTTGTTTTTCCGGATCATAAATCAGATGATCAGGAAATAGTTCCTCATTTTCAGCATTTTTTATCGCTATGGCC
>JAACEJ010000489.1 GCA_011682565.1 Actinomycetota bacterium
TTTTCCTCTGAGATGATAAATCTACCAGTCCAGAATCGGAATGCGCTGTGCCGCCATCTAATTCCGACTGATTTCTTTTTTCAAAATTTTGTATCCTGCAACAATAGATTTCGTGAGGGCGCGGGAAGAAATGGTCGCACCCGTAATACTTTGAATTTTTCCACCATCCTTGTCCACAGCCAGCTTTGCAGCGTTGCGATTGTGGAACTGATCCTGGAACCAGGGTGTTTTTTCGCCGTACTTGACTTCTTCAATACGGGAACCCAGGCCGGGAGTCTCCATTTGCGACATCACCTTGAGTCCAATGATCTTTCCGGTCGAATCAACTCCAACCATTGTTTCGATGACACTGGAATATCCCTGTCCGTATGCAACAAAAGCGTATCCAACAAATTTCGATGTATCGGGGTTGGCATAGCCTCTATAGTAAAGAACCTTATCATCTTTTTTCACAGGGACAATAGCTGTTTTGTTCGCATCGGGCAGCGCAAGGATAAGGGCGCGCTCCAGAACCAGTCTTTTTTGTTCAAGGATCAGCGGTTTGGTGACTTTATAAACAGCGGCAAGAGCAGTCGCTGCAATGACCGAGATGATCAGTAACAAGCCGCCGAGTTTGAGCATATCTTTCATGATTTCTTATCACCTCCAAAAACTTTCGGCTTTGTCCAGCGATCCAGAACCGGGGTCAGCAAGTTCATCAACAGAATTGAATAAGAGACACCTTCCGGGTAACCTCCAATTTGGCGGATGACCACGGTAATAATTCCACAGCCAATGCCAAAATAAATTCTGCCCTTAAAGGTTACGGGAGAAGTCACCATATCCGTTGCCATGAAAAATGCGCCGAGAATAAGCCCACCGGAAAAGATGTGAAAAATGATATTGCCGCTGAAAAGGCCTTCGGTACCGCCAAAAACCCAACTAAGCAGAGCGACAGTGCCGATATAACTAAAGGGAATTTTCCAGCCGATGTAGCGCTTGTACATCAAAAAAGCTGCGCCGAGCAATAATGCAATGACCGACGTTTCACCCAGGCAACCGCCGACCTGGCCTGTAAAAAGATGGCCGAATGAGTCATAAAGTTTGCCGACGGCATCATGAGCTTGCGTCACCTGAGTAATGGAATACTCTGAAGCGTGGGTGAGAATCTCTTTGGATTGCTTGAGCACGTTGAGGGGCGTTGCACCGGTTATAATGTCGATACCGGAAACAGTCCCTCCGCGCGGCACGGCACCGGAAAACACCGTCATGTGCGTTGGCCAGGAGGCCAGAAGAAAAGCACGTCCAAGTAAAGCTGGATTCATGGGATTGTAACCCAATCCGCCAAAAACCTGTTTGCCGACGATAATCGCAAAAAGTGACCCCACTGCCGGCATCCACAACGGCACGTCGGCCGAAACATTGAACGCCAGAAGCAGACCTGTGAGCAGTGCGCTGCCATCAGAAATCGTTACAGGGCGCTTCATTATTTTCTGAGCAAGCGCTTCGCCTATAATTGCCGAAGCGATGCTGATCAGCATAACCCAGAGAGCGCGCAATCCGAAAAAATACACCGCGGCAATTCCGGCCGGGATGAGTGACGCCGTGACAGAGTACATAATTTTTGTCACGGATTCATGATCGGCGATGTGCGGCGAACTTGAAATGATAAATTTCTTATCCATTAAATCTTTTCTACCGTTTTATGATCTTTCTCAACTTGCTTTTTTGCGTTTTTTGATAACCTCGCTCTTTCCGAAACGAATCAAATGCACTAAATTAATATATGCGGGACAAACATACGAACAGGAACCGCATTCAATACAATCCAAGACATGATAGGCTTGTGCATCATCAAATTGATTGTGTTTGACAAAAGCACCAAGCATTTTGGGCATAAGCCCCATGGGACAAACATCGATACAGCGAGCGCAGGAAATACAAGTCGTTTCCTGCCGGCGCCTGCTTTCTTTTTCATTGAGCAGCAAAAGTCCGGACGTTCCTTTTATAACAGGCACATCGAGGGAACTTTGCGCCAGGCCCATCATTGGACCACCCATAATAATTTTGCCGACGTCTTCGCAAAGGCCGCCGCAATATTCAAAAACATCCGAATAGGAAGTGCCAATTCGCGCCAGAACATTTTTCGGCTCGTTGATGCCATTGCCCGTCACGGTAACCACTCGTTCGACCAACGGACGCTTGTAAGCAACAGCGTCATAAACAGCCGCGGCTGTGCCCACATTCTGCACAACAGCACCTACATCCATTGGTAATTTTCCGGCAGGAACCGTTCTGTCGACAACAGCTTTTATCAGTTGTTTTTCAGCACCCTGGGGATATTTTACGTGAAGGGAGAAAACTTTGAAAGGCAAGTTCAATTCGGAAATAACACGACGAAACGTTTCAATCGCATCGGGTTTGTTGTTCTCTATGCCGATAGCACCGACTTTTGCATTCAATATCCTGAGGATAATTTGCATCCCCAAAAGAATTTTCTTCGGTTCTTCCAGCATTAATCGGTGATCGGATGTCAAATAAGGCTCGCACTCTACGCCATTGAGGATGAGCGTATCGATCGGCTTGTCGGCAGGCGGACTCAATTTCACATGCGTCGGAAAGGTCGCACCTCCCATGCCCGCTAATCCTGCATTGCGAATTTGCGAATCCTGTCGATCATTTCTTTTGGATCGAGTTCGAGATAATCTTTCTGATAGCCAATATCAGGATTCCATGTATCCTCGCCGTCACCATCAATAACCACAGATAAACTATTGAGCCCTAAAGGATGAGGACGCTTTTCTATTTTACCGACTGTCCCGGATATAGTAGCATGAACGGGAACAGAAACAAACCCTGCACTCTCGCTGAGAGGATCACCAACGCGAACCTGGGTCCCTTTCTCAACAATAGACTTTGAGGGAGCACCAATATGTTGCTGCAAAGGTATGATGACCCGGGCCGGTAAGGGCAACTTTTCGATTGGTTTTTTGTTTGTTAAACTTTTACTATCAGATGGATGAACACCCCCGGAAAATGACCGCGCACTGAATAATCCCAAAACTCACTCCGTAAACATTACTTTAACTGTTTCAATTCGCTCAGGAACTCCTCTTTCGCTTGAAAATTTCGATAAACTGATGCAAACCTCACATAAGCAATCTCATCCAGTTCCTTCAGTTCCCGCATCACAAATTCACCGACTGTATGTGAATCGACTTCTTCCTTGCTGATATCTCGCAATTCGTATTCTAATTTATTGACGATTTGTTCAATGGTTCCCATGGAAACCGGACGCTTAGCACATGCAACCTGGATGGCCCGATGAATTTTTTGACGATCAAACTCTTCCCTCCTGCCATCCTGTTTAATAATCCACAAGGGCACTTCGTCCAGTTGCTCACGCGTTGTGAATCTTCTGCGGCATTTGAGACATTCACGGCGCCTGCGGATGGTTTTACCGCCATCGCGAGTACGTGAGTCGATAACCTTCGTATCACTATAATTACAAAATGGGCATCTCATAATAAACCAAAGCTTAATCAGATACGAAAAATATTTTTATTCAGCAATATTATCAGAGTAAAGAGGAAATATCGAACAAAGGTCGAAAACCTGTTTTGCAACTTTTGTCCGGGTTGTTTCGCTGTCAATATCGAGAATAACCGTGTCAATCATTTCCGCGATAAGTTTCATCTCGTTCTCTTGCATGCCGCGTGTTGTTAAAGCAGGTGTGCCCAAACGGATTCCGCTGGTGACAAAAGGACTTTTATCATCGAACGGAACCATATTTTTATTCACAGTAATTCCGGCAGCTTCCAGTGCTCTCTCTGTTTGCTTGCCGGTTACATTATGGTTACGAAGATCCACAAGCATTAAATGTGTATCCGTTCCACCTGAGACAACTTTATATCCACGGTTCAGCAATTCGTCAGCGAGCGCCTGGGCATTTTTTATAATTTGTTTTTGATAATCAACAAAGTCCGGCTGAAGCGCCTCTTGAAAAGCCACAGCTTTTGCAGCAATGACATGCATTAAAGGTCCGCCCTGAAAACCAGGAAAGACATTAAAATCAATAATTTCAGAGACAAGCTTCACTCTTCCCTTCGGCGTTTTGATTCCCATATCATTCTCGCCATCTTTTCCAACGAGAATCAAGCCGCCCCGGGGGCCACGCAGTGTTTTATGAGTTGTGGATGTTACAACATGACAATGTTCAATGGGACTGGGAATGAGTCCCACTGCTATCAGACCGGCTGGATGGGCAATATCAGCCACAAGTTTTGCATCGATTTTGTCTGCGATTTCACGAAAAGCTTTATAGTCAATTTTCCGGGAATAGGCACTGGCCCCGGTGATGATCAGTTTCGGTTTTTCTTTCAAGGCAATTTGTTCGACCTGGTTCATATCAATTATGCCGTTTTCATTAACACCATAATGCACCATATTGAAAAAACGGCCTGAAAAATTGACCGGGCTGCCATGTGTTAAATGACCGCCATCGGAGAGGGCCATGCCCATAACTGTGTCGCCATAGTTAACGAAACTGAAATAGGCTTCTATATTTGCCTGTGATCCGGAATGCGGTTGTACATTTGCATGCTCCGCCTTGAAGAGCTTTTTAGCTCTTTCGCGCGCCAAATCTTCGGCAACATCGACGAATTCGCAACCACCGTAATACCTTTTTGCGGGATACCCTTCGGCATATTTGTTTGTCATCACCTGTCCCATCGCCTGCAAAACAGCCGTGCTGACAAAGTTCTCCGAAGCAATCAATTCCAGTTTGTTGTTTTGACGTTCAATTTCATGATGAATTGCGTCGAAAATTTCCGGGTCAACTTTTTGCAAAGAGTTCATATTGCTGCCAATATCCATCTTTATTACAACTTAACATCCACTCATGTTGTGTATTTTTTCAATCCGTTTCTGATGCCGGCCCCCTTCAAAATCATTTTCCAAAAAGGCATCGAGGATTTTTATAGCATCTTCCGCTGCTGTTGTTCTTCCACCCATGGCAAGAACATTCGCATTATTATGCTTTCTGGCCATTGCTGCCATGTATTCACTACAACACAAAGCGGCACGAATGCCTTTTACTTTATTTGCCGTAATTGAAACGCCAATACCTGAACCGCAGACGACGAGACCAAACTGATATTTTCCTGAAGATACAGCTTTCGCTACTTTGAAAGCAAAATCCGGATAATCTACACGTTCCTCGCTAAAAGCACCAAAATCAAAATATTCAATATTCTTTTCCGACAAATGTGCTACGAGCTTTTCTTTGAGCCTGAAACCAGCGTGATCCGAACCCACCGCGACCGACATGTACTTACTCCTTTACGCGACCATAATCATAATGTCATTTTATACACTAGAAAACGGGAGAGGAAAACCTCTCCCGTTAAAATCCCAAAACAGTCATAATTTAGTAAATCCAATGGTAACAAGCTGTTTTAGCTTTCTTTTGACTCTGGTGCATAAAGTAATCTTCTTTTGTAGGAATATCGGGTTGGAGATAGTTCATTTTACGTTTGGCCAAATCTGCAAATTGAATATCCTTCGCTGCCTTGGCATATTGATCATAAGCCAGTTTATAAACCAACTTGTCATCAAAAGAAGTGGCTTTAGCTCCTCTTTTGTTCATGCAGTTATCTACGGCCACTTCATATATCTCGCCACGAACAATATAGGCCAATCCATAATTCGGATCAATATTCAAAGCTTTGTTTGCAATGCTTCGGGCTTTTCGAAGCTGGTTCAGTTCTTTATAACTTGTGGCCATGTCACAAAGTATTTTTTTACTATCCGGCTTGATGGCGATAATTTTTTCATAGGTCGCAATCGCCTCATGATATCGCTCCAGGTTCTGCATTGCATTCCCCAAATACTCCAGTGCAAAAGTATCATTCGGCTTTAGTTTCAGATAAAGATTAAATTTTTCTATAGTCTTTTGAAATTCCGACAGTTTAAAATAGGTTTCCCCAAGCGTATACATCAGATCCGTATTTTCAGGATCCATTTTCAGCGCTTTTTCCTGCGCTTCAATAACAGCATCCTGATCCCCGGTTGTCGCCAATAGCTGAGCATAGACCTTTTGTGCTTCCGCATTTTTGGGTTCCATTTTGAGAATTTTTTTATAAACCTCTATGGCTTCGTCATTGCGATTTTCTGAGACGAGTAAATTTCCAAGTGCTTTGTAATCGGAAACATTCGTCGAGTCAATTGCAATAGCTTTTTTATACTCCTCGATCGCCTCACTCGCTTGCTGTTTCCCGGCCAGTAACCACGCAAGGCTTCTATGATAATGGGATTTTTGCGGATATTTTTCCGTACCCATACGATAGACGATCATGGCACTGTCCG
>JAACEJ010000490.1 GCA_011682565.1 Actinomycetota bacterium
AAAACGTCGATAATCCTGAACTTCTTTTGCCATGCGCTTAGGCCTCGCCGTCGCCGATTAATTTATCAATGATATGTGTCGCGGTGATCCCCTCGGCTTCGGCATTGAAATTGGTCACCAGTCTGTGCCGCAAAACGGGTTTTGCTACTGCGCGAATATCTTCAATATCCGGTGTGGGACGTCCTTCCAGAATAGCCCGTGTTTTTGCGCCGAGTACCAGGTATTGCGAAGCCCGCGGCCCGGCGCCCCAGCTTATCCAGTCTTTAATGAATTTTTCAGCGCCGTTACTGTCCGGCCTCGTCTTGCGAACCAATGATACCGCATACTGAATGACATTATCAGCCACAGGTACCCGGCGAACTAAATCCTGCAACTCTATAATTCGTTCGCTATCCAGCACTTTTTTTAATTCCGCTTGATACGAAGACGTTGTCGAGCGGACAATCTCTTCTTCCTCGCTTTCATTGGGATAATCGACCCAGAGATTGAACATGAAACGATCGAGTTGTGCTTCAGGGAGAGGATAGGTTCCTTCCTGTTCGATGGGATTTTGCGTTGCCAGAACAAAAAACGGCTCATCCAACTTGTGCGTTTCACCGGAGGCGCTCACTTCATGTTCCTGCATAGCCTGTAGCAAAGCCGACTGGGTTTTCGGCGGCGTTCTGTTTATTTCATCTGCCAGAACGATGTTGCCAAAAACAGGTCCCCTGGCTTTTCGTCCGGTTGTCTGATCTTCCTCTATCACCTCTGTTCCGGTAATGTCCGAGGGCATCAGATCGGGTGTAAATTGTATACGGCTGAATTTCAAATCCAGCACGCGCGCAACGGTGCTGATGAGCAATGTTTTTGCGAGTCCCGGCACTCCAACCAAAAGACAATGTCCTCTGGAAAATAAAGAGATCAGCAATTCATCTATAACTTTTTGCTGACCAATGATGACTTTGGCTATTTCATGAATTATTTCCGCATGGGAATTTTTCAGTTCCTGCACGATTTCCATATCGCTTGCATCCTGTCTCACCGCCACCTTTATGCTTCCTCCATGAATTCTTAAAATTTAAAAGTATCAACGCCCATGGATGGGTTGTGGGCATTCGCAGTTAGTCTAACTGCTAAATAAAATTACTAACCCATAGATTTCTTTTTAGTTCCGCTGAACTTAGGAATTTTTGCAGTCAAAGTCAACCCGGTTATCCTGAGTTCGGGAGGATATCATTTCAGTTCCGACGATAGGAGGGCTGAACGGTTACTTTTCTTTTTTCAGGACTTGACGTTTAATTGCAAAATTCATAAGTTGTATTATGGAAAAAGTGAATTTAACAGGCTTTACTCAGGAAGAACTGGAACAATTTGCCGTCGATCACGGAGAAAAATCCTTTCGCGGCCGACAACTGTTTAGCTGGATTTACCAGAGAAAAGCGACCGATTTTGCGGAAATGACGGATTTATCCAAAGCCCTGAGAAATAAATTTCAGGATTTGGCAACGATCGGACAATTGCAAATTGCCGAAAAGTCCCCGTCTCCTGCTTCGGATTCGATCAAGTACCTTTTCCGATTACATGACGGGAACCTGATCGAATCTGTTTTTATTTCAGAAAGGAACCGCCGAACGCTCTGCGTTTCATCGCAGGTTGGCTGTGCTCTTAAATGTACTTTTTGCGCTACCGGTAAATTGGGCTTTAAAAGAAATTTAACTGCCGGCGAAATCGTCGACCAGGTGATTTGCGTGGAACGAGACACGGGCCTCGAATTAACCAATATTGTTTTTATGGGAATGGGCGAACCATTTCAAAATTATGAGAATGTTATTCAATCTGCATATCTGATGAAACACGAGAACGGTATTGCTATCGGCGCGCGGCACATTGTCATATCCACGGTGGGGATTATCCCGGCACTCTATCGCTATGCGGATGAAGGGCATCGCTTTAAGCTGGCGATTTCATTACATTCGCCGTTCAACGACGATCGTCAAAAACTGATACCGGTCAGTGCGAAATATGATGTTGATAAACTTGTCGATGCAGTAAAATATTATATGAAAAAATCCCGGCACCGGCCTACTTTTCAATATGTGCTTATTGACGGGGTGAACGACCGTATGAGAGATGCACATGGCGTGCGGAAATTGCTGCAGGGCATTCCCTGCAAAGTGAACCTTATCCCGTACAATCCGACGGTGCCTGCTTTTAAGCGTCCGTCGCGCGAACATGTCGATCAGTTTGCCCGGTGGCTCATGCCCATTCACGCGCCGATCTCGGTTCGCTGGAGCAAGGGTGATGATATTGAAGCTGCCTGCGGTCAGTTGGCCGGCAAATTTGTTAAAGCCCCCGAGATGGTTTGAGGACTGTGCAAACTGTCGAAAATCCATCCAGGAGCATAGACAAAGTTGGTGTGGCAGTTTTTTGGAACAATCGAGGGAAAATGCACAAGAGTATGAGAAAACCGGTGATTGGTGTGATGGGTGGTGCACGTGTTTCTTCTGATGTCGAAAAGATTGCTTATGAATTAGGTGCACGAATTGCCGAAGAAGGTTGGATTTTACTTAATGGCGGCAGGGATGCGGGAGTAATGCGCGCTTCTGCTGCCGGGGCAAAATCCAAAAACGGATTGACTATCGGCATTCTTCCCGGTGCTTTTAAAAGTGATGCAAATCCTTTCATCGACATCCCCATCGTTACAAATATGGCCGATGCGCGAAATCTTGTAAATGTATTATCAAGTGACGTGGTTGTCGCCTGTCCTGGTTCGGCGGGAACAATAACCGAAGTGGCAATGGCGCTGAAAAACGGGAAAGCGGTTATTCTGTTACAGTTCGACTTGAGGAGTATGTTTGCATTATTCGTCGAGAATGGTCAGCTCGAGTACGTCGATGATGCGAAAGAATGTGTTGAGAGAATTAAGATAGTTTTGCGCAGATAATGCCGAGTTTAGGTTCTATAACAAATCGAGCATGTAAATCGATTTAATGACAGGATAATTTAAAAAAATCCAAGGTAACGGACGAAATTCAGATTGGATGCAAGTTCATCATGCCGACTTTTGCGCTGATTCGCGTTGATCTGAACACACCGCCGGCAAAAGACGAATGCGCTACGAAAATGCCCGCCATCATGACGATGAAAAACGTTTTCACTTTCATGGTGTTCTCCTTGTTTAATGAAAAAAGCTTCGCCATTATACGCACTTCTTTCTATTTGTTTATGATATTTGTCACATCTGCTATTAAAAATTATTTGACATTGTAAACGAATTTTGGTAGGTTTCATTTTGCTAAAAAAATGAAATATGAGCGATGGGAAGGAAAAGTGAAAAAAAAGATTATTGGAATTCGGCGTGAGGATAAAAACGAATGGGAGAGACGAGTTCCCATCATCCCTCGGCACATTAAAATGCTTGAGCAATCAGATATTCGCATTTGTATCCAACCACAGGAAAACAGAGCGTTTACAAATAGAGAATATCTCAGCGCCGGAGCAAGTGTGACTGAGGATATCGAGCCATGTCCTGTGATTTTGGGTGTCAAAGAAATTCCGACACTGCTGTTGCGACCAGACAAAATCTATCTCTACTTTTCCCATACCATCAAAGGTCAGCCTTATAATATGCCCATGCTGCAAAGACTGATCGATTTGAAATGTACTCTCATCGACTATGAATGTATTAAAGATGAAAACGGCAAAAGGCTCGTTTTTTTCGGACGCTATGCGGGACTTGCCGGTATGATCGATGCGCTGCACATTTTCGGAAAACGGCTAAAGCAGCAGGGTATAAATTCACCTTTTGAAAAAATCAGGCCCGCCTACAAATATCATGATCTGGAGGAAGCGAAAAACGATATAGCCCTGGTCGGAGAAGAAATCTCCAATAAGGGACTGCCTGCCGACATCGCGCCGGTAGTTGTCGGATTTGCCGGTTACGGGCATGTATCAAAAGGAGCACAGGAAATTTACGATTTACTGCCGGTACAGCATATTTCGCCTCAAGAATTGGTTTCTCAAAAAATGAAAAGTAATCAACTTGTCAAGGTCGTTTTTAAAGAAGAGGACATGGTTGCACCGGTTGATTCATCGCACCCCTTTTCATTGCAAGATTATTACGAGCACTCTGAAAAATATGAATCCCGGTTTGAAAAGTATTTGCCGTTTATGACCATTCTGCTGAACGGCATCTACTGGGAAAATCGCTATCCACGATTGGTAACAAAGAGCTTTTTGAAAAAATATTTTGCAGGTGAAAGACAAAAGCTGCAAATTATCAGTGATATAAGTTGCGATATTAACGGGTCGATAGAATGCACTGAAAAAACAACAATACCGGACGAACCCGCGTTTGTGTATAATCCGTTGACGGATATAATTTCCGACGGAATTGAAGG
>JAACEJ010000491.1 GCA_011682565.1 Actinomycetota bacterium
ATCTGCAACCGCAAGCCGCATTCTTGAGACCACGGATGTTACGCGCGGTATTTATGTCGTATTAGGAGATTCGCTGTGCAGGCTTTCGCGCGAACTGGCCAAACAAAGTGAACTCGTCATCTACTCTCAATTCGACAATGAACAAGATGTCGCGGCAGCCCGAAAAGCAGTCGATGCGGATGGATTTTACGGCACACGGATTTATGTAGAAAAAGGAGATTTAAAACATATACACCTGGCCGATAACATGGCCGATGCACTCATCGCCCTCGGAGAAACTGCATCGATAGCCAAATCGGAAGCACTCCGCGTCATTAGACCGGAAGGGAAAGCACTTGTGGGAAAGCACATTTGGAGCAAATCTTTTCCCAAGGGCATCGATGACTGGAGCCACCCCTATCACGGACCCGACAATAACACCCAGTCAAAAGATAAAGTGATCAAAGCGCCTTATTTATCCCAATTCTTTGCCGAACCCCGCTATGCCCCGGCAACGCAGGTTGCAGTTGCTTCGGGCGGGCGCGTTTTCAAGGCTTTTGGTGATATTGCTTTTCATGAACGCGAAGAAGCCTTGCTGAATACACTCATCGCTTTCAACGGCTACAACGGCACGATACTTTGGAAAAGGCCTCTTGTTCCCGGAATAATGATTCATCGCAATACCATCATCGCAACGCCTTCCACGCTTTACCTGGCGGACAATAAATCCTGCAAGCTCATTGATACTAAAACCGGACGAATCAAAGATGAAATCAAGCCTCCCATCGACATTGCCGGCGGTACTTTCTGGAAATGGATGGGAATGGAAAACGGAACCCTTTACGCCCTGATCGGCGAGCAGGAACCTCGGCAACAAGTGATGCGCTGGCAACGAACCGTGCATGGTTGGCCATGGACGGACATTTCCAAAGGTTATAATGAAAAGGAAAACCCGTGGGGATTTGGCAGAAATTTGCTCGCCATCGATCCGAAGAAGAAAAAGGTACTCTGGCACCATCATGAAGATGAACCTGCCGACAGCCGTTCGCTTGCCATGAAGAACGGACGGATTTATCTCTTTCGTTTTGGAGAATACCTCACCTGTTTGGATGCCAAATCCGGTAAAACAATCTGGCGAAAAACAAAGGAAAATGCGCCCGCCCGGGTTATTCAAAGAAATGGGAGAAATTTCAGACAAACAGGGCTATGTTTATAATTGGCGTACAACCGACTATATGATGTGCAGCGACGACGCATTATATTTTGCAGGCCCGCAAATCAATAAATTGCTGGCTGTTTCCGCCAAAGACGGTCATGTCCTTTGGCAAAATCCGTACAACAATTTTCAACTCATCCTGCGCAAAGATGGATTGTACGCTATCAGCGGGCCATGGAGAAACAATGTCGGTAAAAAGTTCGATCCGCTGACCGAAGAAATATTGGCCAACCTCGCGGCAGGACGTCGGGCGTGCACAAGACCTAATGCATCGACAGATGCTGTTTTTTACCGTGCAAGTGGCGGCACCGTCCGTTTTGACGTGGCAAAAAATCAACAGCAATGGATTTCACCCATGCGCGCGCAATGCCAGGACGGCGTGACCATTGCAAACGGCTTTCTTTATTGGTGGCCTTATGTCTGTGATTGCCAGCTTTCAATTTATGGTGTAACAGCCGTCGGCCCGGCAGGTAATTTTAATTTCAACAAAAAAGCCAAAGGATCGAAACGGCTGGAAAAGGGACCGGCTTTTAAAATAAAGAGTGCAGAACTTTTGCAGACATCCGGCGATTGGCCGACATTTCGTCAGGACAATCAGGGATTTGTCAGAACAGCAGCGCTTATTTCCAAAAAGGGAAACAGATTGTGGCGCTATCCTCCGAACCGGATGCTAAATCCCGCCACAAATATCCTCGGCAGTGAATACTTTAATTTCCCAACAGCCCCGGTTACGCAAGACGGTCTCATTTTCTGGAGTGGAGCAGACGGCATCGTTCACGCAATGGATGAGCAAACGGGAAAACTTTTGTGGAGCGCCTATACCGGCGGCCCCGTGCGCATGGCGCCGACAATCTGGCAGGATTGCGTACTGGTCGGTTCCGGCGACGGCTGGGTGTATAATTTCGATGCAAGAACGGGAAGCCTGAACTGGCGTTTTCGTGCGGCTCCGGTTGAACGTAAAATCCCCGTATACGGCGCACTGATGTCCACCTGGCCGGCAGCGGGAGGTGTTCTGGTTGATAACGGCATTGCCTATGTTGCGGCCGGAATAGTAAATTATGACGGCACCCATGTCTATGCCCTGGATGCACGAAGCGGCAAAATCAAATGGCAAAACAATTCTTCCGGACATTTGCTTCGCGAAGCCCGAACTGGCGTGAGCGTGCAGGGACAAATGCTTCTGCATGGCGGTAAACTTTATTTAGCCGGCGGAACATCTGTTTCTCCGGCTATTTACGATGCCGCGACAGGGAAATGTTTGAATGATCCCGAACCGCTCAAAAAATGTGAATCCAAAAGTCCGCGCGGTTGGGAGTTGTATTTAATCGGAGACCAGGTTGTGGCAAGTGGAAAACCTTTTTATGGCGATCCCAGATATAAAGTTTTCGACGAATCCGTCAACAATCAATTGTTGCATGTGCCGAATGGCGGCAGAGATATTGTCTGGGCCAATAAAGCCAAAATCCTTTGCTACCCGCACATAGAAAAAAATTCATTAAATACAAACGCAATCAGTCAGCAATATCCCGGATATGGATTGCCTGTTTGGGGAAGGCTGAATATTTCAGAAAATCCTTTATGGGAATATAATTGCAAAGAAAGCAAGGCCCTGGCCGTTTGCAAAAACGCTGTCGTTATTGCGGAAAAATCCCGGCTTGAAGTAGTGAGCATTGAAACCGGTCACATGTTGTGGACCGCCCCGTTGGATTATCCTCCCGTACCCTGGGGGCTGGCAGTCAGCCGCGCCGGCCGCATCATTGTTACAATGGAAGATGGTTCGATTCAATGTTTTGGCGGCAACCCGACTTCCGCAGTTCCTTACGTCAGTTCAAATAACACTTATTTCACAGGTTCTGCACAGGTTACGCTGGCATCCAACCCACCCGGGACAGAAATTCGCTATACTCTGGACGGTACAGAACCGACCGCCGATTCAAAATTGTTTACCAAACCATTCACTGTAAATTCCAACGTAACCCTTAAAATGCGTGCCTTTCCACAGAACGGTTTTCCCGGCTTGGTAGTTACAGAAAAATTTCATAAAGTCCATTATCAAAAGGTGCTGCAAGATAGCAACAATTTGGAATTAGGCATCCTGTATAAATATTACGAAAGCTATTGCGATTCAGTCTCCGACATCGACAAGTACCAGCCTGTAAAATCCGGTGTTATGAAAGGATTTCATTTAAAGCCTCGCGATGGCGTCAACGAATTTGCCTATATCTTTTCCGGGACGCTTCTCGTACCGCAAGATGGAATTTATACTTTTTACAGCAAATCTAATGACGGCTCCCGGCTTTACATCAATGGCCGAGAAGTTGTCAACAACGACGGCGGACACGGTGCACTGGAAAAATCCGGCAAGATTGCACTTAAAGCAGGCGAATACCCGATTATGCTCAAATATTTTCAAATGAGCGGAGGAAAAATGCTGCAAGTAAGCTGGGAAGGACCGGATATTGAAAAACAGGTCATCGATGCAAAAGTTTTGTTGCATAAGCAAGTAAAAAGTCCAAAAATGTCATTGCGAGCGAAGCGAAGCAAT
>JAACEJ010000492.1 GCA_011682565.1 Actinomycetota bacterium
GAGTAATTCGTAAAAAGTCGAAAAGCATGTCATCGCGAGGAGCGGAGCGTGAGTTTACCCCGAGTTATCGGGGAAGCGATCCTTTAAAAAACCGCACCTTAGCCGACACCCAGATTGCTTCGCTTCGCTCGCAATGACATTCTATGACTTTTTACGAGTTACTCATGAAAGGGAAAACAAAATAAATATTTTACTCTTTCCGAACTGCCGGGGGCCGCAATCCAACTACTCATCATTCTTCCACTCGGCTACAACAATTGCGGTGCAGCTTTTTTCACTGTCATATCGTTCAATGACGGTGAGATTGTGCTCTTTTAAAAAACCGGTCAGGCCGCCGGCTTTTAAAAACCGGCGGCCATTCCAAAAGTGTTCGTTTCCAGCCATTCGTTCAATTAAGTAAACCAGACGATACCCCCAGCGGGATTTTTTACTCCAGGCATTTTCAAAATCTACAATGATTATTTTGCCGTTTTCTGAAAGCAGCCGTTTTGTTTCCAACATGATAGCTGTACGTAACGCCTGCGGTTTATCGTGAAGAGCGAATGAAATGATGATGGTTGAAATGCTGCCGCTTTTGAGAGGACTAATCCCTGCATCTGCACAAATAAATGGAATGTCGGGCGCTTTTTGACGTGCATAAGAAACCATCCGTTCGTCCATGTCCAAACCTAAAGTCTGAATCCTTTTTTTGCCGAGCATTCTGCATTGCATTCCGGTGCCGCTGCAAAGGTCCAGTACAGCGGATGAATGATATTTTTTTGCAAAGTCCGCAACCCTGCGTTTCAGGCTTTTCAGCGATGGTTCGAGAAGGTGGTCATAAACTGTTGCATAGAGATTGATGTTTTTCATGGGATTCTTTTTATTTAGACAGAAAATTTCAAGATACGCCTTTACTTGAAAAAAAGTAAAAACTTTCAATTTTCAACAGTTTTCTGTTCATAAAAAGTCCGGTTATCGTTTGTATTTATTATGAAAAGGCTGCAAGATAATCCATTTTCATGAAATAACTGTTGCGGGTTTTCCGTTATCCTCAGCAAACCAAAGTGTGGTAAAAAATCAGCTTTGAATCCTTTTTTACCTCCGGTCATCTAAATTCTGGAGGTCGAAAATGGAAGCTGAACTTAAAATCATCAAAAAGTATTGTGGCGATATTGGTGAACGTATTCGGGCGTGCCGCGAGGAACAAATTGCACGTACGCTTAAAGCGTGTTTGTGCAGGGAACTGGAAATGAATTGCAGCAGTGAATCTGTGCACGTTTTTTTAACAAAATACGTTGATGATATAATTAAGAATGTATTTGATACCAACGGTAAAAACAGGTTTTTGGAGGTTCATAATGATTAAGAATTTGAGGAAATTTTCTTTACTTTTTATTCTCGTGGGACTGTCATTTGTGGTCGCATGCAGTAAAGGTGATTCAAAAGAAGAAGCTAAAAGTGCAGCAATTGCAAATGTTAAATCAGGTGGTGCAAAAGGAACAACGCCGGCCTATAATTTTACTCTGACTGAACTTGACGGCAAAAAAGTTACTCTTGCTGATTTTAAAGGTAAGGCATTGATAGTTGATGTCTGGGACACCTGGTGCCCGCCCTGCAAAGCCGAAATTCCCCACTTTATTGAGCTTTATAAAGAATATCATTCCAAAGGCCTGGAAATTCTCGGTGTCGCCGGCGGCAGATATGGCAAAGCAGCCGTCGAAAAATTTATCAAAGATTATGGTATTAATTATAAAAATGCGATAATGGATCAGGATTTCAATAAAGGCTTTGGCGGAATATATAACATTCCGACGACTTTTGTCATCGACACGGACGGAAATATTTATAAAAAATACGTTGGTTACAATGACAAGTCGGTCTTTGAATCAGATATTAAAGCGATTTTGAACCTTTGAGGTAAAAGATGGCCGAAAAGATTAAAAAAGATATTTTAATTGAGGCGTTGGTCACTGTTTACCCTAAATCTGTTTCTTTTCTTATGGATAAGGGAGTAAGATGCATCGCATGTGGTGAACCGATTTGGGGGACTCTGGAATCGGCCGCAAAAGAAAAAGGGTTTTCAGATCGAGACATTGACAAGTTGGTCGTGGATTTGGAAAAAACAGTTACAGCAAAGCAGAAGGAGCGACAGGGAAGATGAAAGTCGAAATAAAACAGATTGACGGAATAGCGCTGGCAGGAAAAGGAGATACCGGTCATTGGGTGACGATGGATGGCCCGGCAGAGTTTCAAGGTTATAGTGCGGCCACGAGCCCTATGGAGCTTTTTCTCATGGGCCTTGGAGGTTGCACCTCTATGGATGTCATTTCCATTTTGCAGAAGAAACGGGTCAAACTGGATCATTACGAGTGCCATCTGGAAGCGGAAAGAGCAGCACAACACCCTCATGTTTTTAAATGGATTAAAATAAAATTTATTTTCTATGGCAAAGATATTTCCAAGGAAGCTTGTGCAAGAGCGATCGAGTTGTCCGAAGATATTTATTGCTCAGCCAGTGCAATGCTGAAAAAGGCAGTCGACATTAAAACGGAATTTGAGATCAGAGAGTCACGAGAGTAACCTTTGAATTGTCAAGTAGAACCGAATAAGACCCTCGCTCGCATAATCGATGCCGGGGGTTTTTTCGTTTGTAAAAGCACTTGAATTTTACAAAAGATTTCAATATTTTGGCAAGCTTTGCGGGATGGAATGGAAATTGAAATGGATTCCTTTTTTGTTCTTCCTCCATAATTTTCTGATCTGTGAAAGTTCGGTATGCCAGAGAAAAAAAATACAGAAAAAGAGCTTGTTGAAAAAGCAATAGCCGGGGATAAGCATGCGCTTTCTGATATCGTTGCTCAAAACGAACAGCTTGTTTACAATACAGCATTACGATTATTGGCCAATCCGGAGGAAGCCGAATGTGTATTGCAGGAAACATTTCTCAAAGTGTTTCAAGCCATTCCACAGTTCAAAGGGGAATCTTCTATCTCGACGTGGATTTATCGCATTGCGACAAACTTTGCCCTCATGCGCCTGAGGAATAAAAAAAAGAACTTTGGCAGCCTTGAAGGAAAAGAAGATCAGGTGAATAAAAGCACGCTGGAATCTTTCAACCGACAGGTGGGCAATAATCCGCTTCGTGCAGTAATGAATGATGAATTGCGCGGGGCAATGGACATTGCCATTTCCGAATTACCACCAAAATTTCGCAGTGTCTTTATTCTCAAAGATGTTGAGGGGTATTCATTAAAGGAAATAGCAGAAATGACGCAATTGAGCCTGGCTGCGGTTAAATCAAATCTTCGTCGAGCCAGGCTGTTTTTGAGAAATCGGCTTGTGGAATATACAGTAAAAGAAGGGGCCGAAATTTAATTTTGCTCTCCTGTTCTTTTCCCATTTTTCTTTTGTAAACGTGGCAAAATAACTTCATTAATGATTTTGTTCGATGCGCGTTCGGATACTTTCATCGACATTCTTACGCGAAAAAACAGAACTTCCGATGAATTGAGTTGTCGCTTTGACTTAATTTCCAGATGTTCTATTATATTGTCTAAATGGTTTAAATGAATACTATTGTTTGCTGTTACTGTTATCCGGTTGAGATTCCTTATTTTTCTAAGAAAATCATAGGAACGAAGCAGCATACGGAAATGAGATTCATACGCAGGTAAATTTGCCTGAAGTTTTACCAAAAAACGAAGAGTTGAATGTTCTTTTGCTCTGAACAAAACCCGAAGGATTGCCATCAAATTCTCAAATTGCCATCAAATTCTCAATATCTCTCAAGCCTCCGGCATCCTCTTTCAGATTAATTGAATCCGGTTTGGCCTTTCTTGATTTTCTTCTGGTAGCAATTTCTTTCAACATATCTTTGATGAAGGTATTTTTCTTTTTAAAAATATACGGTTCCAGAATATTTTTTTCAAAGGTATCCAGCAAGAGGCTGCTGCCGACAATCAATCTTGCACCGACCAGTTGAGATTTAAGGATAAATCTGTCATCCCTGTTTTTCGACAAAATAATGCCCAGTTTTGAAAAAGTGCACACATAGGATTTTGTGCAATGGGCAAGACTGTAATGAGGGAGAATCCCGGATTTGATGATTTCCCGATGCATTCTCTGAACAATTGAGGAACAGTAGGAAATCATTTCCTCATCTTCTGAATTGAGCAGGACAATCAAATCATAATCATCATCAAAAGCCTGCATTTGTCCGTGCCCGCCTGTGACAAAAACGCCGAGCATATCTCCCGTTTTTACGGCATTTTTGCGTTTTTCATCAATTTCCCGTTTGCAGGTGTCGAATAACAGGCGAATATACTTGTCGGAGAATTCTGTGTATTGAAGCGCCAGATTAATTGTGCTGGCACCTGCCAGCGTTTCCAGCGCCATTCGGAATAGCTGGAAATCATGATAAAGTTTCAAGTTTTCCAGTTTTTGTTTCAAGCCGCTTGTGCGCTCAATTTTGGCCAATGTGCCTTTGCCAATCAATTCCAGATGTTCGCGATCGATGAGGTATTTGAGATATTCCGGTTTTTCCGAGAGCACTGAATGCATAATTCGCTTAAAGTATTTGCTCATGCTGTAGTGTAGTTTGAGCATGTAGCGGAGACAATCCCTGGCAGGCAAGACTTCGGGATCCCACACATTGCTGCTAAGCCAGTTGTAGAATTTTTTCTGCTGAGTCTCTGTCAAAATTCTGCTGTACTCATAAACCAACTGGGGATGATGAGTGAAAACAACGCTCAGCCTTTGTGCTTCTTCTTCTGTTCCCCGAACGCGTTTGAAAAAAAGTTTGTTGAGTTCTGCGAATAAATGGCAATTCGGTAGGACAGACTTGTATTTGTGCAAAAGATTAATAAAAGAAAACATGGCGATAAAAGAATTCCAGCCCCATTCGACGAATTGATTGAGCACAT